>NZ_LOHZ01000014.1 GCF_001601575.1 Thermovenabulum gondwanense | reverse complement strand
GCTTTTGTAAAAACTGTTTAAACTCAACATGAGAAGAACATTTAATAAGCATAAAAGAATCACCCTCATTTATTAGAAGTAATGGTAAAAAATACCATCCACTTCAATTATGGGGGCGATTCAAAAAGTCAAGTATGATTTAAAGCAAATATTTGCGATAATTACGAGTATACTCGTAATATCTTATGATATCTATAAATATCAGCTATTTTTGCAACAGAGACAAGTGGAGGTAAAAAATTAACAGCCCTCTTAAGAGGGTTTAATAATATAAGGAAACTGAGTTTCCGAAAATCTACTGTATATTTATGGAGGTGAAAGGCCGTGTTGTCCAAAACGCAAAAAAAAGGTCTTATTTTTGGAATTATATGGGGTTTTTTGTCCTGGATACCCTATTTTACCGACATATTGGCAAATTATAGAAATATAGTAGGGATTCCCGCTACCCTGGGAATAAACTTGGAATTAGCTTTAAATCACGGTAATTCCGTTATATTCAGCGTAATCATAGGTGCCTGTCTTTGCTTTTTAATAGCTTCTTTTTATGAGTATATTAAGGAAAACATAAAAATTATAGGGCTTCCAAAATTACATTATCCAAGAAAGGTGAGATTTTTTAAATTTAGAAGGGGTTTTTAAAATCCCCTTTTTTTGTTTTATATAATGCCTTTATTCCTTTTTTTTGTTATAATATTTTTGTAATAAATTAGAACATATATGAGATAGGAGTGGATGCTTTTTGAGTCTTGAACAGGTCTTTACTTTGCTCGGAGGGCTGGGGCTATTCATTTACGGCATGAAATTAATGGGTGAAGGGCTTGAAAAAGCAGCAGGAAACAGATTAAAAAACACCCTGGAACTTTTAACAAGGAATAGAGTTTTAGGGGTTATAGTAGGTGCCTTGGTAACGGCAATAATCCAGTCCAGCAGCGCCACAACGGTAATGGTGGTGGGACTTGTAAACGCCGGAATAATGGATTTATATCAGGCAGCAGGAGTAATAATGGGAGCAAATATCGGTACCACCATAACTGCTCAGCTTATAGCCTTTAAGCTTACCAAGCTCGCCCTTCCTGCAATAGGCATCGGGACAGCCCTAAATTTATTCGGAAAAAATAAATCTCAAAAATTTCTTGGACAGATAATACTGGGATTTGGGCTTTTGTTTTACGGTATGCAGACAATGGAAGTCGCTTTGAAACCCCTGGCTAAATCCAAATCTTTTGTAGATTTTATAGCTCAGTTTGGTAAAACTCCAATTCTGGGGGTTCTCGTGGGAGCAATTACTACGGGTATAATTCAGTCCAGCAGTGCTACAATTGGAATACTGCAGGCTCTCGCCAGTCAGGGTATCGTAAATATTTCCATAGCTCTTCCTATCCTATTCGGAGATAATATAGGAACCTGCGTAACGGCATTGCTGGCAAGCATTGGAACGAACATTACGGCAAAAAGAGCAGCTTTAATACATCTTTTGTTTAATATTATTGGTACCATTATTCTTATGTCCATTTTACCGATTTATAAGACCATCATTCTTATGACCTCATCGGACCCAGTAAGGCAAATAGCCAACGCACACACTCTTTTTAATTCTATTAATACCATTATTCAGCTTCCCTTTGCTGTTTTCCTGGTAAGACTAGTAACTCTTGTACTCCCCGGTAAACCTGATATAGTAGAACATGGGGTTAAATATATTGATGACAGGCTTCTGGAAACTCCCTCAATCGCTTTTTCCCAGGTAAGAAAAGAGATAACGCGAATGGGAACCCTGGCTATGGAAAACGTGGCCGACACTATAAAACTGTTTATGAACTACAATGAAAAAGAAGTAAAAAAAGTAATTGAAAAGGAAACGGTGATAAACGAATTAGCCCGAGAAACTACCAGATTTTTGGCCATGCTTTCTCAAAAACCCTTATCTTCTGATGAATCCAGGCTGATTGCGGATATGATCAATGCAGTAAACGATATGGCGAGGGTTGGTGACCACGCAGAAAACCTTATGGAATTAGCAGAATTTAAATATGAAAATCACCTCCCCTTCACGGATACCGCATTAAAGGAACTCAACGAAATGTCCGGTGTCGTTATAGACAGTTTGAAAAATGCATTAAATGCCTTTTTAAACAATGACATAAAACTTGCAAATAAGGTGGTAATTGAAGAAGACAATATCGATGAAATGGATAAGCTCCTTAGAGAAAATCATATTAAGAGGCTAAATGAAGGAGCCTGCAATCCGAGTTCTGGAGTGATATTCTTAGACGTAATAAGTAATTTGGAAAGAATTGGAGATCATGCCTTCAATTTGGCTTCATATATTTTAAAATTTGACAAAAACTATAAACGACCACAGGTATGGTAAATAAAAAGAGCAAGGTTTATGTAACCTGCTCTTGTTTTTTATCGCCATGCTCTTCGCTTTCATCCTTTTCTTCCACCTGTTTACCGCAATAAGGGCAAATCCATACTTTTAAATTCGCAGCCGAGTAGGATACCTTACTGCAAAAAGGGCATGTGGTATAAGGCATTTTGACCCCCCCGAATTCATTTTACAATACTTGCTTCGCTTCGCTGAGATTATTACATTATATTCCACATTAATTAAATAATTCCTTCTTTTAGAGGTGGGCTATGGAAAATTTTATTAAAATTTTTTTATACAGCGCCCTTTCGGGTTTTGCGGTTATCTTGGGAGGTATAATAGGTACAAAAAAATTACCGGATAAGGTAATAGCTTTTGTACTTACCTTCGGTTCCGGAGTTCTTCTTGCAGTAATTTCGTATTCTTTAATGCATGAAGCCTACGGACTATCTGGTCCAATTTATACCTCGATTGCATTCATTCTCGGAGGCTTTACTTTTTACACAATAGAAAAACTTTTAGAAAGATACGTGGCAAAAGGGACCGGTATCATTCTCGGTACCACTATGGATGATGTGGCTGAAAGCTTAAGTATGGGAATAGGCTTTGCCACTAATACGGGAAAGCTTGGAATTGTCCTTGCACTATCAATTTTCCTCCATAATATCCCCGAAGGAATTTCCTCCAACTATGAATTGATAAGCGAAGGAAATTTCACAAAAAAAACCGCCTTGGTTTTAAGTTTTTTACTGGCTATACTGGACCCTTTTTGTGCTCTGCTGGGTTATTATTTACTTAAGGATATGGGAAATCTCTGGCATGGAATGATTATGGCTTTTACAGGCGGTTCAATTTTATTTATGACCAGCACCGACATGATTCCTAAAGCCAACATAATAGGAAATGGTATGGAAAATTTGGGATTGCTGGTAGGTTTTTTGACCGCCTTTTTAATAAGCAGGATACTCGGTTAATCACATTATTTGCCCTCCCAAAATAATATATTACAGGGAGGGATTTTATTATGAATGAAATTTTTGATATTAATGACGAAAAAAAATTTTTTCAGCTGATAGAAAACAATAGGGCATATATTAAATATCTTTATGAGGATTACGCGGGACCAAGTAGCGAACTCACTGCCATCCTTCAATATACCTATCAAACCATTATTGTAGGCAATAAAAAAATAAAAAATTTAATAAAGAAAATCTCCTATGACGAAATGGAACATTTAGAAGGTCTTGGTACCGCTATCTGGGAATCCGGTTTTGATCCGAGATTTTGGTATCTAAATTATTTTAATGCAAAATACGTTAACTACGAAATGGACCTTAAAAAATTACTTTTAAAAAATATTGAAGATGAAACTTTTGCAGCAAAAAGATATAGAGAACAGGCAGAAAAAATTGAAGATCCCAGGATAAGCTCGATGCTTTTGGATTTTGCCAGAGACGAAGAACGCCATGCAATGCTTTTTAAAAAAGCTTACATTTCGCTTTTCGGCAGATCATAAAAATATATATCATTAATTTATATATAAATTTTTAAAATTTCTTTTTTGCCCTCAGCGTCAAATACCAATACCATATTTTCCTTTTTTTCTAAAAAGGGGATATCGAAGGTAAAGTAACCAATTTTTGTATGCTTCATTATCTCCTGCAGGGTGTATCTATTTTCAAAAATTTTTATAAGCCTATCTTTATTTTTTAAAAAATTTTTAGCTATCTCTTTTTGTTCTTGATTATAGTCAATAATTGAAGGAAACTTACCTTTTCCGCCAGATAGCAAATAATCGTATCTTAATAATTCCATGATATAGGGTAAATTTAAGTTTAAATTTTCTGCAAAAAAATACAGTTTTTCGTATAATGATTCTAAAGAATTTTCCTTGAAAAAGAAATTCTCCTCTTTTAAAAAGCCGTACAGCTGTAGATAGAAATCAAAGGGTGTGTCAAAGTTTCTTTCAAAATAGCTTAGAGAGTTTTCAAACCTGTGGCTGTTATAAAACTTGTCAATAAGTCTTGCAATTCCTTTTAAAATTGTTAACTCTTTATAACTCATCCATTTATTATACAATATCTCGTAAGGAGGCTGTGATCTGAAAACAATTCCGTAACTTTGAGCTCTTTCCCGTATTGCAGTTCCTTTTAATAATTTCAAAAATCCTAACTGCAGTTCATCAGGTTTCAAATGGTAGACTTTATTAAAGGCTTCTTTAAAACTTTCAAAAGTATCGTAAGGGAGTCCTGCAATTAGATCCACATGTACAGGGACTCCTTTTTCTTTTAACAATTTTACCCCTTTTAAAGCTTTCTCCACATCTTTCGTCCTTTTTATTTCTTTAAGGGCTTCAGGAGTAGTGGTTTGAATCCCCAGTTCAAAATGTAACCTTTTTTCAATTCCCCTCAATCTATCCACAAATTCCTGCGATACAAGTTCGGGATTAAGTTCGCAGTGAAATACAGTATCACCTTCAATCCTTCTAAATATGTCTAAAATTTCAATAGCCCTTTTTATATTGTAATTGAAGGATCTGTCAACAAATTTAATTATTTTAGTTTTTTTTCCTGCTAAGATCCGCAGGTCTTCCTCTACCTTTTTTAAATCTGCTACCCTGACACTCTTTTCAAGAGATGAAAGGCAGAAGGTGCAAATAAAAGGGCAACCCCTGGAAGTTTCGTAGTAAACAATTCTATTTTGAAAATCCAATTCTTCTTCATAGGACATAGGTATTAAATTCATATCCACATTTTCCTGGGTTATATTTATTTTAATACCCTTTTCATCCTTAAAGGCTATTCCTCTTAATTCTTCAATTTTTTCTCCCTTTTTCAGTGCAATAATTAATTTAGAAAAGGTATCCTCGCCTTCCCCTATTACAATCAAATCGACATAATCGCGACTCAGCAATCCTCCAATATCATACGAAGCTTCCGGACCCCCAAAAATTACCATTACTTCCGGTAGTACTTTCTTTAGATTCTCTGCAAGATACAATACCTGATTAAAATTCCATATATATAAAGAAAACCCTACCACCGAGGGATTAAATTCTACTATCCTTTCCAATATATCATCTAAAAAATCATTTATTGTAGCTTCCAGCAGATTAATTTTTATATCTTCTTCTTTATAATCCTTTTCAAAATAAGCTTTTAAATTACGGATAGCAAGATTGGTATGAATGTATTTTGCGTTTATTCCTACCAAAACTACCCTCATAAAGTTCATCTCCATTCTATTGACTTATTTCAATAATTTCCACATCCTTTATCCCTTTTTTAGTCATTTCATCTATATTAAAAATGGCTTCTACTTTTTTTACAGAATCCAGTTTCGGCCTTGTTACCGGGTGCTCCGGAACAAATACAGTACAGCAGTCTTCATAAGGCCTGATAGATATTTCATAGGTCCCAATATTTTTGGCAATTTCAATTATCTCCTGTTTATCGAAACCAATTAAAGGTCTTAAAATAGGTATCCCGGCAACTTCATTAGTGCAAAGTATTGATTCCATTGTCTGGCTTGCTACCTGCCCTATGCTTTCTCCTGTTATCAACGCCTTGGCACCCAAATTCTGGGCAATTCCCTGGGCTATTCTCACCATCATCCGCCGCATAAGAATCGTGAGATATTCTTCCTTCCCCTTTTCCGCTATCTCCTTTAATATTTCAGTAAAATTAACAACAAAAAGCCGAACCTTTCCGGAATACTCGGCCATAACCCTGCAAAGGTCAATTACCTTTTCCTTTGCCCTGTCGCTGGTAAACGGAAAACTGTGGAAATATACCGGGAAAATTCTTACTCCCCTCTTCATCACCATGTATCCCGCTACCGGACTGTCAATCCCGCCGGATAAAAGCAGCACCGCTCTTCCATTTGAGCCGAGGGGAAGCCCCCCCGGTCCTTTCTCTCTTTTACAGTAAACAAAAGCTCTTTCTCTTATTTCCACATCTACTTCTATGTCCGGATTATGGACATCTACTCTCAAGCCTTCGGTGTTTCTTAATACATAACCTCCTACCATTTTACTGATTTCCGGAGATTTAATAGGAAAGGATTTGTTGGGCCTTCTTGTTTCTACTTTAAAACTCTTTCCTTTATAATCCAGTTCTTTTATTGCTTCCACCGCAGCCTTTTCTATTTCTTCTATATCGAGCGAACAGCACTTGGCTGGACTTATGGAAACAATACCAAAAACTTTTTTTAATTTATTGATTATGGCATCCCGTTCACCGACAGCATTTACATATATTCTTCCGTGGGTTCTTTTTACATCTACCTTCCCAAAATTCTTTAATGCTTCTTTTATATTTTGTAACAGAATCCTTTCAAAATAGGGACGATTTTCTCCTTTTAAACCTAGTTCTCCAAAACTTATTAAAAATGTATTCTCCATAAAGCTACCTCCGTTTAAACCTTCTCAGTTCTTTTACCTGAGTTTTTAATATCTCCAAGGTGTAATCTATATCATCTTCACTTATAAAAGGACTAAGGCTGAATCGAACAGCGCTTTCCACTTCCTCTTCTTTCTTACCCATCGCTAAAAGGACATGGCTTTTAATCTTCTTATGGGATGAACAGGCTGAACCAGTGGAAACAAATATACCGTGATTTTCTAAAGCATGAAGAAGCACTTCGGCTTTTACCCCCAAGAAGGAAACGTTTAAAATATGAGGTGCACTTTTCTCGGCAGGAGTATTAATAACCACGTCTTCAATTAAATCTATTATCCCTCTTTTTAATCTTTCCTTCCCGTTTTTCATTATTTCAGTCCATATACTAAAATTCTTTTCTAATATTTCCACTGCTTTGCAAAATCCCCTGATTCCTGGTACATTTTCGGTACCTGATCTTAAACCTCTCTCCTGTCCTCCTCCATTTACAAGAGGTTCAATTTTTAAATCCTCTCTTTTGAATAATGCTCCCACACCCTTTGGTCCATACACTTTATGAGCACTTAAAGATAAAAGACTAATACCCTTTAGTCCCAAAGGTAAATTTATTTTACCAAAGGATTGAACGGCGTCCACATGAAAAACTATTCCCTTATCTTTTATAAATTCTGCTATTTCTTCTACGGGCTGTATACTTCCCACTTCATTGTTCACATGCATAATACTAATAAGGACCGTATCTTCTTTCACTGCATTGACGACATCTAAGACCCGTACTATTCCATCTTCTCCTACCGGAAGATAAGTAACTTTAAAGCCTGCTTTTTCCAGTTCACCGCATACTTCCAGAACGGAAGGATGCTCTACACAGGTAGTAATTATATGCTTGCCTTTCCTGTTTTTTGTTTTTGCCGCTCCTTTAATGGCAATGTTATTAGATTCCGTCCCGCCCGAAGTAAAATATATTTCCTTTTCCTCTACTCCTAAATATTTTGAGATTACCCTTCTTGCTTCCCTCAAAGTCCTTTCTGCCGTAAGTCCTTTGTTATGTAAGGAGGAGGGATTTCCATAATCCTCCAGCATGGCTTTGTAGACCTCCTCCGCTACCTCTTTCAATACTTTAGTCGTAGCGCTGTTGTCAAGATACACTTCTTTCCTCATTTTTACACCTCTTTAAAAATATTTTTAAACTCCTCTAATAAATTATCCATTCTTTTTAATATTTCCTCATAAATTTTTATTAACTCCAACCCTTCCTTTGTAAGCACGGCGCCGCCGCCGTACTCTCCTCCTTTTTTCCTTAAAAGCAACTTATATCCCAGCCTATCTTCAGCTTTTTTTATTTTCCCCCATGCCTGTCTGTAAGACATGTTGGAGGCTAAGGCAGCTTGATTTATTGAACCGTAATTTTTTATTAAAATCAGTAAATTATATAAACCATCACCCAGCACCAATTTGCCATCTTTCTCAAACCATAATTTATATTTAATATCCATAACAATACCCCTAAAATTCAAAAAATTGAATAGTTCACAAAAAGAATAATCCATGCTTTATTTTTTGTCAAGATTTGAAGAATTTTTTTCCAGTATATCGAAGGCTGCTAAAAGAAAAAATAGTAACGAAAATTTATATTGGAGGTGTTATAATGCAATTTACTCAAAAAGAGAAAATGTACCTTCAGGATGCCTTAGGCCAGGAAAGATTATGCGTCACAAAGTACACCAATTTTGCTAATCAGGTACGGGACCCGGAAGTTTCTACTCTTTTAAGAAATATTGCCAATCGCGAGCAGCAGCATGTGGACACAATAGTAAATCTATTTCAGCAAGCCGGCCTTCAAGTGCCTCAGCAATAAAAAATTATAATAAATAATAAGGAGGGAACTTTAATGCAACATCAAGGACAAACGACGGGATTCGCCAGCGATAAGGATATTCTTCAGGACCTTTTAATGACTGAAAAGCATGTATCCGGAATGTATGATACTGCAATTATGGAATGTGCCAATGAAGCATTAAGAAACACCTTAAAACAAATTCAGGACGATGAACAAAATCATGCCAAGATGATTTTTGATTTAATGAACAAAAAAGGCTGGTATAAAGTTCAGTAAAAAGGGAGCAGATGTTTCTGCTCCTTTTTAAATTAACAGCACCTTTGCTTGTTCCCTCACTATTTCTGAAGTATCTTTTAAAATGACATTTTTATCCAATTTATCTAATTCTCCGGCATTTGATATTACTATAAGGGCATTCCTTCTTAAAATATTCTTCCCCCTCCATTCGATGGGGGTACTGCCAAAATGCTCTTTGTATTCCTTATTCCCTATTTTAAAAATGTAAAAAGGGTCTAACGGCAGTTTATAATCCAATAAAAATTCCCGGTGGTTTTTTATTAAAACATTTTTTAATTGATTATTTGGGCAAACATCCTGACAGCTGTCACAACCAAATAGCCTGTTAGCAAAGGCTTTAATCATTTTTTTATCGGTAATCGCTTTTTTTGACTGCGTAAGATAAGACAAACATTTAAAAGGATTTAGCTTAAAAGGTTCGTATAAAGCACCGGTAGGACAAGCAAAAATACACTTTTCGCATCTATTGCACAAACTTTCAATAGGTTCATCCTCCGGAAGGTCAATATTTGTAATAATTTCTCCTAAAAAAACATATGAACCATACTCCTTTGTAAAAAGACATGTATTAGCGCCTATATATCCTATCCCCGCTCTTTGCGCTGCCGCCCGTTCTAAAATTGCTCCCGAATCCACAAAAAACCTTGAATCGGCATTAAATCTATCCTTAATAAATTTAGCAACTTTAAATAACTTGTCCTTTATAATTGTATGATAATCCACAATGCAAGCGTACTTGGAAAAGACCCCTTCCTTCTTTTTTTCTTCCAAATATTCTTTTGTAAACCGGATAGAGGAATTGTAGTGGTTCAGGTAATTTAACGCAAAGACAATAATAGTTTTTGCACCTTTCATAATCTTATCGGGGAAACACCTTTTTTCTAAATCCGTTTCTTCAAAAGGTGATATAAGGCCCCTTTGTTTTCTTTCTTTTAAAAGGTTGTACTCATTTATAAAGGGGTCAGCTTTCGCAAAACCGATAAGATCAAAACCTATTAATTTTGAATAATTAATTATTTCGTTTTTTATTTTCTGTATATTCATCATTAACACCATCCGAAAAAATTTAGGAGAACCTTTTTAAAGGTCCCCCTATTTTCCCTATATTTATACTTTAAACCTTTGCATACTTTCCGAAATCTCTTTTGCAATAGTAGTCAGCGTTTGTGCTGAAGCCGCAATTTCTTCCGTAGATGCGCTCAATTCCTGGGCAGAAGCTGAAATTTCCTCTGCCGATGCAGATGTTTCTTGAATCACCGAACTTACACTTTCAGCTCTGGTTAAAACCTCATCCTTCATCTTCATGACCTCATCCATTGTTAAGTAAGCATTATCTATCAAAGGAATCATGTTATTCACGCTGTCTATTATTTCATCCAAGGATTTCACCACATGATCCGCCACGGAAAGCTGCTGGGTAACCATCTTGCCTGTGTTTTCAGTAGTTTCATATACCTCACCAGTCTCTCCTTTAATAGTTTCTATTAATTTCTTAATTCTATCCGAAGATACCTTAGACTCCTCGGCAAGCTTTCTAATTTCGGAAGCTACCACGGCAAATCCCCTGCCTACCTCTCCGGCTCTTGCCGCTTCAATGGCTGCATTAAGAGCAAGAAGGTTTGTCTGCTGAGAAATTCCCGTAATTACTTCATTAATTTCGGAAATCTGCAATAGGGATTGAGTGAGGTTGCTTATTTTGTTCAAAACATTTGTAAAGGAGGTTCTTATTTCATCAAAAGCACCGTACAAAGCTTTTAAAGAATCCTTTCCATTAGTAGCCTTTTCTTCTGCAGTTTTAGAAGATTCCCTTATGCTTTTTACCAAATCGGAAAGCCTTCCCATATTCTTGGATATATTTTCAAGGCTGCCTACGACTTCTTGCATATCCTGTGCTTGCTGGGAAGCACCATTAGCCACTTCCTGTATCGTCTTTGCAACTTCACCGGTAGATGCAGCCATTTCCTGCGATGCGGCGCTCAGGCTTTCAGCATTACTGAAAAGTGTATTAGAACTTTCCCTGAGATTCAATGTAATGGAGCGAAAATTATCTTTTACTTTTTCCAGGGCTGCCATAATATTCCCAAATTCATCCTGCATTTTTAAATATTTTTCAGGGATTTCTAATGTAAAATCCCCTTTGGAAATATTTTCTATATGTTTAGCCGTAAGATGCACAGCTTGTACAACTCTGCTGGATATTATATGTAGTATAATTCCCACTGTTATAAAACCAACCAATCCAATTAAAATTATTAATATAACGGTATTTTTCACCGTAGAATTTACCTCATCCATGGAAAGTCCTATATCGACCGCTCCAATGTGTTTTCCGTTTACGAATAAAGGTACCAGTACATCATATACGGTTTTATTAGTTTTTTCATCAAAATATGTAGAGGCATAAGGCATACCCTTTACCGCGGCAGTTTGGCTTCCTGTATCCGTAAGGACCTGGCCTATTTCTTCCTTATCGCTGCTGGCTAAAACTTTTGCCCGATTATCCATAATTAAGGCATAAACTACCCCTTTTTTTATGGCAATAGTATCTATAAGTTTTTGGTAACTTATATCCTCGAAGAGTTTTTGCACCGTAGTAGCAAGCAATCCTATCTGGATAAATCCTCCCTCGGGGGTTTTTACATAACCGTATTTATAATAATTATCATTTACCGTGCTTTTTCTTATTTCTTCCATTAATTCATTCACTTCACCTTTTAGAAGCTTTTGAGCGGCATGTTTTTCATCGTAGACATACCCAATATTTTCTTTTAAGTTGGAATATACAATTTTACCTGTGTTGTCCACAACGTTAATTTCATCCACGTTTAAAGATCGGGCTATGTTTTCTAAGTATTGATTATTTATTAATTTTTTATTATTAATAATTAAACCTGCCACTTCCTTTATTTTTCCCTCTACATTGCCGTTGATTATCTCCATTGACCGCGCATTGCTTTGAATCTGTTCCGCAATCTGATTTGCCAAATTATAACCGTCGTTTTCCATTTGGGCAATCATACGTGACCTGACTATTTGTCCAGAAGTAAGGCTAATCGAAAGAATTAAAAGGAATATTACAAATAGAGGTAAAATATTAATTTTGAATTTTACAGACTTAAAATTCAAAAAAATCACCTGCCCCTTACAAATTTAAAAAATAAAAAAATGTCGAATAATATTTTACCAGATTTTTTAATAAAATACTATAATTTTACAAGATTTTGAGAGTATTTGAAGAATTTGATAAAAACAAAAAACGGCTTCCTTTAAACGGGAAACCGTGTCTTTTCTGGTGCAGGGAGCGGGATTTGAACCCGCACGGAGGAATATCCACTACCCCCTCAAAGTAGCGTGTCTGCCAGTTCCACCATCCCTGCAGTTAAATAAA
Organism: Thermovenabulum gondwanense; assembly: GCF_001601575.1. Classification (NCBI taxonomy): domain Bacteria; kingdom Bacillati; phylum Bacillota; class Clostridia; order Thermosediminibacterales; family Thermosediminibacteraceae; genus Thermovenabulum; species Thermovenabulum gondwanense. The sequence goes on along the minus strand of NZ_LOHZ01000014.1, from coordinate 10,311 downwards.
TTTTATTGACATAATTAATTATACTTGTGAGAAGTTTATCTGTCAACCGTATAAAAATAATTTTTTACATTACAGGGGACTCAAGTTTTACTTTTTCCTTATGTTTTTCATATAGAATATTTGCTATACTGTTATTTATAGCTTCTACGGTTTCACTTTTTTGAGCGAATTCTAAAACTCTCTTTTGCCCCTCTTCTTTGTCAATAATAGTCCCGGGTCCTCCTACACAGCCTCCTACACAGGCCATCCCTTCGATGAAATTGGCATCAATTTTGTTTTCTTTTAATTTTTCAAGAATTTCCTTGCACTCTCTCAATCCATTTCCGTGGATAGCTTTAAAATTTATTTTGTCATCGAGAACTCTAACGCTTTTATAAATAGCCTCAGTAACACCTCCAGTGAAAGCATACTTTCTACCGCTTGCGGAAGCTTCGTTTATCGGTATTTTTACATCAATATTTTCAAGATTTATTTTATAACCTTCAAAAATAGCTGCAAGTTCTTCAAAAGTTAACACGCAATCTACGGCATCTTTAAGCTCCGGAAGTTTAGCTTCACTTTTTTTTGCAATACAAGGTCCTATAAATACCACCTTTGCATTTTCATCTTCCGCCTTTATAAATCTTCCAATTGCAATCATCGGTGAAACCGAATCAGAGACAAGGCCCTCTATTTTACCGTGATAGCCTTTGGCAAGCCTGACAAAGGGTGGACAGCAGCAGGAAGTAATCATAAAATCGTCTTTCCTGTTCATCCTTTTTATGAATTCCTTGGCTTCTTTAACGGTTATCATATCCGCACCCAGAGCCACTTCGATACAATCGTAAAACCCAAGCATCAGTAACGCTGTTTTAACTTTTTCTTCGGAAATACCTTTCCCAAATTGCCCGGCAAAAGCGGGTGCAAGAACTGCATAAACCCTTTTTGATTTTTTGATAAGATTAATTGTTTGAGCTATTTCAGTTTTATCCATTACTGCTCCTTCCGGGCAGGCTACTACACAAAGTCCGCAGGTAAGGCATTTTTCTAAATCTATAACGGGCTTATCTTTTCCCCTTTGTAGAATTGCTCCACCTTCACAGGCATCTTTACATTTGCATTCTTCGCTATAATATTTGCAGGCTTTTTCAATTATCGAGATAAAAGGGAAGTCTACCTCCTCCGGTATAGGCCCCTTTTCAAAGGTGCCCAGAGCAGCCCTCACCCTGGCTTCTGCTTCTTCCCTGCTCAATTCTCCACCTAAGGAATCCATCACCGCCTCATAAACATTTTGAAGATTATCAAGTTTTTTTGCGTGTTCTGCTATCAAACTGTATATTTTTCTTCTTAATTTCTTTTTTTCTTCCTTCACTACGGCATCACCTTCATAATATAAAATAAGTAGTTTTAAGGGTGACCTGCTACTTAATTTAAGATATTATTCTTCCGTAAAGGTTAGATGCTGCCATCCGTATTCGGGTACCATAAATTTTAATTCTTTCTCTCCTTTATTTTTTTCCATAACTTCTTTGCTTATGTAAATAGTGATACTGTCGTCAATCTGCACTTTAATGTAATTTTCGATATCTTCCGGTTCACCCGTCAAACTTGACGGGGCATAAAATGCATTTCATCACCCCCGGATATTGATATGCTTTTTTATGTGTATTACTCCACCTTGCTCCTTAGCGTAAAACTTAAACCAGGAAGAAGCATCAGCTTTCATTCTCAATCCCTCCTTTCAAAGACATAATATAATATAAGGGGGCATTTGCCCCCTTTTTAAATCAACCACCGCTCATTATATGAATCACATCTATCTTGTCCCCATCTTTTATCTTATGGACAGAATAACTGTCCCTCGGTATAACTTCTCCATTTATTATTACTGTGATTAATCTATAAGTGTATTTTTTCTTTTTTAAGACATCCTCTACCGTCATTCCTTCTTCGAATTCCATTTCCTCTTTATTTACCCATATCATGCTGCGACACCTCCGCTTTTAAAAAAACAAATATTATATTTTTTAATCTTGATATTTGCTGATAAGTTCTACAACTTCAGGAAAATCAATACCCAGCTCTTTTACTTTTTCTATAGTTGGGACTCCATTCTTTGTCCAGCCGCGCCTCTTGTAAACCGCATCTACCAGCTTTTGATACTGGCTTTCTCTGTATTCTCTGAGCATCTTAAGTTTTTCTTCCGTAGTCTTTCCCTCTATATCATAGCCGAGATCTTTTAGCTGTTTGTCATATCTATCCTTTCGGGATTCGTATTCTTCAATGGTGACAGGACCCATTGAACGATAAGGCGGCATATCGTATTCTCTCGTACCGTAACCCATCTTCAGGTTGAAAATTCTCTGGAAGTTATATACCTTCTCCGACTGTTTTATTATATCTTCTTTCGTAATATTCTTTCCAGTAACACCGTTGAAAATTTCTACATAATTTCTTACGTGTTCCGGCACTTTATTGGGTTCCGGTTGATAGGCATTATCTTCAGGTTCAATATCGTTCCAGGGCAGTTTGCAAAGTCCATTTAACGAGAACCAGGTCCTAAAGAGCGGGAAGTAGTGCAGAGCTTCTGCTTTATCCTCAAATGTTGGAATCTGTTTGTTAACCATATCCATGAAAATGAGCCAGGCTTCATCATGCTGGGGTCCCTTATTTGTCAAAGCGTAACCGCCTTGCTGGGCTAAAGATTCTTTGCTTACGTAGTGCGAGTACTCCAATCCTTTACATTCAAGACTTATATCCCTCAAGAATTTAGGATCCGCTCCGAGCTTTTCTACAAAGTATTCCCTCATCCTTTTTACGCCCATTCCGGCTATTTTACCAAAGCCCTCTCCCCTTGCCATTTGATGAAGCACTTCCAATGCCGCGTCCTTGTTGCCAAATTTTAGCTCCAGCCCACCGGTTACTTCTTTATTTATAATACCTCTCTCGTAGCATTCCATAGCAAAGGCTATAATATTTCCAAAGGAAATCGTGTCTATTCCATAGGTATCGCAGTAGAAGTTTGCCTCTACAACATATTCGGGATCAAAAATTCCACAGTCGGATCCTACTCCCGCTATAGTCTCATATTCCGCGGCATCCACCACTACTCTTTGACCTTTATACGGCCCGGTCTTCAATTCAAAATTGTCTACAGCCTTGGCACATGCCATTGAGCAACCGTACCAGCATCCGTCAGGCATACCCTGGGTGAAGAATTTTTCCTTAAACACATCGGAGCTCAATTTTACCGCATCGGGATGGGAACCGTACTGGCAGTTCATTACAGGCAGAAGATCGTAGTCGTTCATTACTTCCACAAGGTGAGCGGTACCTACTTCTCTCATCCTGTTTTGCACCTTATCCAGTTCGTAAATCTCGCGATGGAGCCTGAGCCCTGCATTTATCAATTTCTGTTTATCCGCAGGTGCGTTGGAATCGCTCGTTACACCTTTATATTTTACTATTATAGCACGAATCTTTTTATCTCTGAAAACCGTACCCGTTCCGCCTCTTCCGGCTTGTTTTACACGAACAGCCTTTCTTTTTACATCATAGAAGGAGAAATTAAGCATACCTATTAAAGTATTTTCCGCCCCGCGCCCGGATGATACTACGGAAACATTTCTTTTATCGAATTCATCATCGGCAAACATTTCCGTATAAATTTCGGCTAATTGATGGGTATCGTAGTATTCAAAATTATCGGGTACTTCTTCAATTGTCACAATACCGTTGTTCCCATCAATGAAAATTATCACATCTTTTTCAGCTTTTCCTTGAATTTCAAGAGCATCAAAGCCGGAAAATTTCAAAAGCGGGCCAAAGTATCCACCTACGTTGCAGTCGATGGGACAGCCTGTTAACGGAGAAAGCGTAACAACAGCAGATTTTCCCGCTCCGGGATACTGCGTAATTCCACCGATAGGTCCTGAAGAAATAATTATCTCGTTCTCAGGGTCATTCCACTTGGTTGTGCTTTTTACCGCATTCCAGAGATACCAAAGCCCAAAGCCTCTTCCCCCTATGAAGATTTCTTTCATTTGTTCTGTTACCGGTTTAATTTGAAAGGTTTTTTCATTCAAATTTAAGTATAAAGAATGATTGGTGTAACCTTTATCCACCTTAAAAGGCTGATACTCCAATTTTGCAAGCAATTTATGAGCGCCTCTTAATTCTTTGACATTTGCGGTCATAAAAGACCCCCCTTTATCCTTATTTTTCTTCCATGTAAATTGCCCCGGTTGGACATGCTTTTACGCACGCCCCGCAGGCAATGCATTTTATTGGCTCGTTTATTTCCGGATGGACGGTCATTGCCATTGTGGGGCAAAAGCCCACGCACATGTAGCAGCCCGCACATTTTTTTGGATCAATTCTTACCGCTCCATTCGGTGCAAAATACAGGGCTTCGGTATTGCACACTGGAACGCATTCTCCGCAGTGATTGCACACTACGATGTCGTAATTCCCCTCCGCATCCTTTTTTTCTACAACCCTGATGGCAGATTTTTTTACGTCTTCTACTTTATGGAGGGTTTTTGAACAGGCAAGCATACAGGCACCGCATCCGGTGCAGAGTTCGGGTTTAGTTTTTACTATTTTCATTAATTTCACCTCCGGCTAATAATAATTAGGTTACTGGGTGGTCCAGTGACTAAAAAATATATAATAAAATTCTATATTGTATTAAATACTACAAAAATTAAAAATTTCCTTCCTGTTATTGATATATTTTTACAAATTCAAATTTTTTAATCTGTTATTTTATTATCAAGATTGCATGGATAAAGCTTATCTTTATAATTTGAAATTTTTAGAACCTCTATTTTATAAAGCCTCTATGACTTATAAATCATAGAGGCTTTATTAATTACTCAAAAGTTCCTTTTACAATAATTTCTTTATTTTTTATCATGCACTTTCCTTTTGCAAATACATATTCAATATTTAAATCGCCATCTAACACTACTATGTCCGCATCGCTTCCTATCACTAAAGTCCCTTTTTTTGGAAATAATCTCAGTGACTTTGCAGGGTTTTCAGTTATTATTTTTAAAGCATTAACAAGGGAGATTCCTTCTTCAAGGACAAGGTCTTTGAACTCTTTGTAAAGAGAATAGGGTTTTGCAACCGAAAGACCTATAAAATCGCCTTTTTCATCGAACACGGGTAAACTTCCGTTACCATCGGAGCTCATGGTGATATTTTCTACCGAAACTCCCTTTTCGATACAGTATTTAATAGCCTTTGAAGGTTTTATGGATTTTTCTTCTTTACGGGAAGGTACCGAGCTGGACGTTATATCAATAATTCCACCCATATTCGCAAAACTAATCCCATCTTCCAGGAGGTCGATATTTCTATTAATATGTGTAGGCGTAAACTGGGTAACGGGTATTTCCGTTTCTTCAATTACTTCAAAAATCATGCCCAGTTTTTCTTTTCCGTCACCTAAGTGGAGGTGGACAACTCCAGCTTTTCCGCTGAGCATTCCCCCAACCCTTGCCTCTGCAGCAAGTTTTTTAAGTTCTTCCTTAGTAGGCTGAGAAGATCGGTGATCGGATATTGCTATTTCGCCAGCTCCAATTATTTTATCTATTAACACGATGTCATCTCTTACACTGCCGGTAATAGTTCGGGTAGGAAGCTGATAACACCCGGTATAAATATATGCGGTAATTCCCTCGATTTCCAAACCTCTTGCTTTGGCGAGGAGGGTAGTCATGTGCCTTGTCGTCCCATCAGTTCCCAAACAACCAACAATGGTAGTAATACCGGCACATGTAAGGTCGGTCAGCATCACTTCCGGAGTCCTTGTAGCATAACCTCCCTCCCCACCTCCGCCAATAATATGAACATGCTGGTCGATAAATCCGGGCACTATGTATTTACCTTCTACATCTATTACCTCAACCTTCCCCAAACATTCACATGGAGAAATTTTTTCGGCAATATTTACTATTTTCTCTCCAGCAATTAAAATGTCTTTTTTCCCCATTTCTTCCGGTGAATAAATGCTCCCGCCTCTTAAAATTTTAAACAATTGATGCACCTCCGGTTTAATTTTGTTCTTTCCATATAGCCTTACCGGTATAACCGTAAATCCATGCTATAATAAACCCGAGATAACACATAATTGCCCATGGAGCGTAAGATTGCGTTGGTACTCCTAAGGTTGCCGTCATATAAACTCCTGCAGCACTCCAAGGTATCAGCGGAACTACTACAGTTCCCGAATCTTCAGTAGTTCTAGAAAGAACATTTAATTTTATTTTGTATTCTTTGAAAACTGGATGGTATATTCTCCCTGGGACAATTATACTTAGATATGAATTGCCGGTAACAAGACCTGTAATAATACCTGTTAAGGAAGTTGATAATAAAAGATTTCCCACTTTTCCTCTTATAAATGAATCCTTTATTGAATCAAGGATTTTCCCCAGCATACCGGTATACTCCATCTCCCCTGCAAAGATATATGCCATAAAAACCGTTGCAATGGAGGATACCATGCTTGTAATTCCACCACGGTTTAAAAGTTTATCTAATTCAGGAATGGGTGTTTTAAAATTGCCGCCGCTATACATCGCAGTAACTACTTCTTTAAAACCGGCACCCTGGACCGTTAATGCTAATACCATAGCAATTACAGTACCAATCCATAATGCAGGTATACTTGGAACTTTTTTATACGATAAATAAAATACTACAATCGGTGGTAGCAAAAGTAACGGATTTAGCTTGAATGTTGCCGCTATCCCGTCAAGTAATTGATTTATCTTTGTATAATCAATATCTCCAGATATTTTAAAGCTAAAAATCTGATAAACTAATAGAGATATTATAAAAGCTGGTAAAGTAGTCCACAACATAGACTTAATATGATCAAAAATATCCACTTCTGCAGTTGCTGCTGCTAAAATAGTAGTATCCGAAATGGGGCTCAATTTATCCCCAAGGTAAGAACCAACCACTATAGCTCCTGCTGCAACACCGAGTGGTATTCCCAAGCCATAGGCTACTCCCATTAGAGCAACACCCAAGGTTGCCGCAGTTCCCCATGATGTTCCAGTCATAATTGAAGATATTGAACAAAGTATAGTAGCTGAAACAAGAAACGTCTTGGGGCTCAAAATTTGAAGACCGAGGTAAATAAAGTAGGGTATTGTCCCAGAAATTAGCCAGGCACCTACCAGAGGCCCCACCATCATCAATATAAGAATTGCTCCCATTGCTCTGTCAATAGTAGGCCTGATGCCATAGTTCAATAATTCTTCCCACGAATAACCAAGATAAAATACGCTAATTAAAGTAACAAACATAGAAATTAAAAGGAGCATGATGGCTGCATTAGCCCGTAGGATTCCAACTCCGTAAACTAGAAGAACTATAGCAAAAATAATCGGTAAAAGCGAAATAGCCAAGGAAGGTTGCCTTTTGGTTTTGTGATTCATTTTCTTCCCTCCAATTATTTAATAATTTTTCAATAGAAACTTCTTTGCAATATATGTGCCAGGTTAGTCATTTATCAGTATTAAATTTTACCTTAGATTTTTCCTATCTTTAATAAAAAAACTTATTTAAAAAACAAAAAAGGGAAGATTAAATTTCTCCCTTTTTTACCCTTTTACTCCCTTTATCCCTTTTCAATAATTAGACTTCTAATGTTTTAATTAAGCGTAATAGACTTTATTTGTGCAATACCTTTTGAAAGTATTTCTATGCCTTTAACCCCTCTGTTTACTTTAATCAAACCATTTTTTATCATCTCATTTATTATTTTTCTCACCCTGCTCTCTGGTATCCCAGTTTTTCTTGAAAGGGATCTACGACCTATTGGCCGACCTTCTTTATTAGCACAGGAAATCTCCTGTAATATTTTTATTGCATCATCGTCCTTTTTTCTATCCTCAATAACTTCAAACCATTGTTTTTCTATTATTTGCAATCCCTCAGGTAAAATTGAACAATCAGGAATCTTATCCGGAGAGACATTTACTAAATACTCAACCACATTTTGAAGCTCCCGGATATTACCTGGCCAGTCATATTTTAAAAAAACATTTTTTATTTTTTCAAAGTAATCTTTTGCTTTTATTAAGGGTTTACCTTTAAAAAAATCATTGTAAAATATTTCAGCAAGTTCTAAAATATCTTGTTTTCTTTCCCTTAACGGAGGGAGTCGTAATGGCAGGACATTAAGTCGATAATAAAGGTCTTGCCTGAATTCGCCATTTTCTATCAGCTTTTTTAAATCTTTATTAGTCGCAGAAATCACTCTTACATCTATAGGAATTACCTTGGAACTGCCTATGCGGCGGATCTGTTTTTCTTGCAACACCCTTAAAAGTCTTACCTGAAAAGATAAAGGAGCATCTCCTATTTCGTCTAAAAAAATAGTCCCACCATGAGCTTGTTCAAAAAGACCAGACATTCCGCCTTTTTTTGCACCAGTAAAGGCTCCTTCTTCATATCCGAAAAGTTCGCTTTCTAATAAGCTTTCTGGTAATGCTGCAAAATTCACAGCAACAAATGGTCCCCTTCTCCTTTGAGATGCATTATGAATTGCTTGAGCAAAAAGCTCTTTGCCTGTTCCACTTTCCCCTTGAATCAATATAGGAGAAGAAGATTTAGCTATCCTCTTTGCCAGTTCCTTAGTTTCTTTAATAATTTCACTGCTCCCAGCTATATTTTCAAAAGTATAGCGAGCAAAGTGTTCATGACTGCGCAGTTTCCTACGGAGTTCTTCTTCAAGCCGTTGGATTTCGGTTACATCCTTTATTGTATATACAGTGCCAATTGATTTATGATTTTCTTTTACCTCCGAACTGTTTATAACTACATATTTATCGTTTATTTTAACAAATTTTTCTCCACCTGCATAATCACCTTTAAGCATTGAGAGAATTTTTTTTCCATCCGATGTATTTTTTAAATTTTTATTAATCATTTTTTCGCTGCAAACGCCAAATATTTCTTCCGCAATAGGATTAAATACTGTCAAATTTTCTTGCTCATCTATTGCTATGATTCCATCATGAACAGTATTTATGATTGTTTGAAGCTGTTTTTTCATACTGCTGTTTAAATCTGCCATATTTTTTATTCTTTTTATCAGATCGATTATTTCTTTAATATATCTGGCTGAAAGTAGGTTTGCTTTTTCGTCCAGCAGTTCAAGAGCCTTCAAAATTTCTACAAGGGTAGTAAAGTCTATATTTCGGGTCTTTATATCTATTACTTTCTCCACGCAATCCGGTATTAGATCCAGTTCACCGGGTGTAACCGCTATCTGTAGCTTAGGATATTCCTTTATCTCTGGATAATAAGGAAAATAGTTAATATGATCTATACCCAGTGCCTTTAATAAAGAGATTGTTTCAAGGGTAGTATCCAAAAGGTCATTAACCAAAAGAACGTCGGTTCCTGCTGGAATTTCTAGTAGTTTATCTATTTCATGATAATTTAAAGACCGTCGCGCTATAATAACAGGGCATTCAGGATTTACATATTTTTTTGCCTCATTATAAATTATGTTACTTGAAATCACAATTAAATTATCCGTAATATTATCCTTTATATTGCCATCAATATAAAAACTTCTTATTTTAACCTTATCCCCTATTAAATCTTTTAATTGACGTTCTAAGGCTTCACAGGTATTTTTGCCCTTGGTTATTAATGTTATACTCTTCATTGCACAATTCTCCTTAAATTAAATTCATCTTCATAAGAGGGAATATTTTTATTATTTTTCTATAGTAACACCCTTAATTCCTTCAGGTAATAAAAAAAGCTCCTAAAAAGGAGCTAAATTATTTTTTATTTATCTCGCTCATAATTTTATCCATCATCTTGTTTTTCTCATCCTCGGTGGATTTTTTCCAAACTACCTCAAATAACACGCCCATTCCAGGAAGGGCATCATCTTCCTTTTCCTCTATTGTTTCCTTTATATAACCCTCTACTTCCTCTTTTGTACTTCCGGCAAGATTTTTCATAACAAGGTCCCTTATGTCAAAATTCATTTCCCATCCTCCCATAAAGTTTTTCTTTTTTATTTTCTCCATAAAAATAAAAATTCTTTCTCGAATTTTTATTATGTTTTTAATTATGTTTTTACACTTTTTTATTGTGTTTAGTTCGCTTTTAAAAAAAAAAAGAAGCCATATTAACACCTTAGTTAATTTTTCTAAAATTTCTATCCGTAAAGGGAAAGCAACACACCTGCAACTATTGCAGTACCAATAACCCCGGCTACATTTGGTCCCATGGCATGCATTAATATGAAATTGCCCGGTTTTTCTTCTTGAGCTACAACCTGGGCTA
>NZ_LOHZ01000013.1 GCF_001601575.1 Thermovenabulum gondwanense | reverse complement strand
AGACAACATAGTGATGGAGATAGAGCTGATATCACCGATAGCTATAGAAGAGGGATTAAGGTTTGCTATTCGTGAGGGTGGCAGGACGGTAGGTGCCGGCGTAGTAACCGAGATCATCGAATAAAAAAGATTACCGGGATAAGGGGATTTTGAAAAATCCCCTTATTTTTATGCTTTTTATTGACATAGCAAATGAATTATGATAAATTTTTATAAGTGACTGTTGTAGAATAGAATATTTTGATGATGCGTACTTGTTAGGAGGTGGCCGAATGCGGATAAACATAACGCTGGAATGCACGGAATGCAAGCATAGAAATTACCATACAGAGAAAAATAAAAAAAATGATCCCGATCGATTGGAATTGAGGAAGTACTGCAAGTACTGCGGAAAGCACACCCTGCATAAAGAAACGAAGTAAATTGGATGAGGGGGATTTTACTTAATGGCAGCCGGCGGAGAAGGCTTCTTGAAAAGAAGCGGTAAATTTTTTAAGGAAGTAAGGTCAGAATTAAAAAAGGTTACTTGGCCCACAAGACAGGAGCTTGTATCTTCTACCATAGTAGTAGTTACTTCCGTTGCCCTGGTAGGACTTTTTATTTGGATAGTGGACAGCTTCCTGGTTAAGATACTGGAATTAATTCTCCGATAAGGAGGGGTATTTCCCCTTGGAAAATGCATCAAAAAAGTGGTATGTTATCCATACTTATTCCGGCTATGAGAATAAGGTTAAGGCAAACCTGGAAAAACGCGTAGAATCGATGGGGATGCAGGATAAGATTTTCAGGGTCCTGGTCCCGGTGGAAGAAAGTGTCGAAATAAGGAATGGCAAGAAAAAACTGGTCCAGAGAAAGATTTTCCCGGGATATGTGCTCGTTGAGATGGTAGTTACCGATGATTCCTGGTATGTGGTAAGGAATACCCCGGGAGTAACCGGATTTGTGGGAACGGGTAATAAACCAATTCCCCTTCAGGATTCGGAAGTAAAGGCTATTTTAAAACAAATGGGCATAGAAGAACCCAAGCCAAAGATTGACCTGGCGGTTAACCAGAATGTAAAGGTGATTTCCGGTCCCTTTGAAGGATTAATAGGCAGGGTGGTAGAAGTAAATCACGACAAGCAAAAGATAAAGGTTTTAATATCACTTTTTGGACGGGAAACACCGATAGAACTGGAATATAACCAGGTTGAAAAAATATAAAAATGCTTCAATGAAAGGGAGGTGTTTGAATGGCTAAAAAAGTTGTGGCAATGGTAAAACTACAGATTCCTGCAGGCAAAGCGACGCCGGCTCCACCGGTGGGTCCAGCTCTTGGTCCTACGGGAATTAATATAATGAACTTTTGCAAAGAGTTCAATGAAAGGACAGCCGCTCAGGCAGGATTAATAATTCCTGTCGAAATCACCGTATATCAGGATAGGTCCTTCACTTTTATTTTAAAGACACCGCCGGCATCGGTGCTTCTAATGAAGGCTGCTGGTGTAGAAAAGGGTTCGGGAGAGCCCAATAAAAACAAGGTGGGCAAGGTAACCAAAAAGGATATAAAAGAAATTGCCGAACTTAAAATGAAGGACTTAAATGCTGCGAGCCTGGAAGCAGCGATGAGGATGATAGAAGGTACAGCCCGTAGTATGGGCATAACGGTAGTAGAATAATTAAGTCAAAAGGATTCAATAAAGTGGGAGGAGTTATTCTTCCGATAAAACCACGGGGAGGGAAAAGAATTGGCCAAGAGGAGTAAGGCATATCAAGAAGCTTTAAAGCTTGTGGATAGGACGAAACTTTACGAACCCCAGGAAGCTATGGAACTGGTATTGCAAACGGCAAACAAGAAATTCGATGAAACAATCGAGGTTGCGGTAAGGCTTGGTGTTGATCCCAGGCATGCCGACCAGCAGGTGAGGAGCACGGTGGTGCTGCCCCACGGAACGGGTAAAACAAAGAGGGTACTGGTGTTCGCTAAAGGAGAAAAAGCAAAGGAAGCTGAAGAAGCGGGAGCAGATATTGTAGGAGCAGAAGACCTTATTGCAAAAATTGAAGGTGGATTTTTAGATTTCGATGTGGCAGTTGCTACCCCGGATATGATGGGAGCGGTAGGTAAACTGGGTAAAATATTGGGTCCGAGAGGATTAATGCCCAACCCAAAAGCCGGTACCGTTACATTTGATATCGCAAAGGCGGTAAAAGAGATAAAAGCGGGTAAGATAGAATACCGTGTAGATAAAACGGGTATTGTGCATGCACCCATAGGTAAGAAATCCTTCGGGGCTCAAAAATTACTGGAAAATTTCAGGGCGTTAATGGAATCCATAATAAAAGCAAAACCTGCAGCAGCAAAAGGACAGTATTTAAAGAGCATTGTGGTTTCGAGCACAATGGGTCCCGGAATTAAAATAAATCCTTTAAAGGTTGTGGAGAAATAGGCCATTTTAAATTGAATAACGAAAATTACCTTCGCTGCAGACAGTAGGTGCCGAAAGGCTTAATATCCTACCGAGGCGTGTAGTATAGAGGTTTCTTTATGCATTTTTAAGGGCATGAAAGAGGTCTTTCTCTACGTCTGCAGAAAGACCTCTTTTAATTTTTATTTTAAATAAACTGCGGGGAGGTGAAAAAGTGCTGACTAAGGAGCAAAAGGTACAGGAAGTAGAGGAATTGAAAAAGAAATTTTCCGAAGCAAAGTCAGCTATTTTGGCAGACTACAAGGGACTGAATGTAGCCGAAGTCACAGAACTAAGAAGAAGGCTTCGGGAGCAGGGCGTAGAGTTCAAGGTGGTAAAAAACACCCTTGCCAAAATCGCCACGAAGGATATGCCCTTCAATATCGATGAATATTTGGAAGGCCCTACGGCAATAGCTTTTAGCTATAAGGACCCGGTGGCAGCAGCCAAGCTTTTGACAGAATTTGCAAAGGACCATAAGAATCTTGAATTAAAAGCTGCGGTAGTAGAAGGAAAAGCAGGCGGCAAGGATATTGTAGAAAAGCTTGCCAAAATGCCTCCTCGAGAAGAGTTGCTTGCAAAAGCTGTGGGAGCTATACAATCACCGCTCTTTGGTATCGTATGGGTATTGCAGGCACCTCTCAGAGACCTGGTATATACCTTACAGGCTATTCAAGAAAAGAAAGCCTCATGATGGCATTAAAAAAATTGCCTTGAAGAAAAGTTTAATTTAAAATAATAAAATTAATGGAAAAAATTAAGGAGGAGTATGTAAAATGACAAAAGAGGAAATCATTCAAGCTATTGAGAATATGACCGTTATTGAATTGGCAGAGCTCGTAAAGGCTTTACAGGACAAATTTGGTGTTACAGCAGCTGCACCGGTAGCTGTAGCTGCAGCCCCTGCAGCCGGTGCTCCGGCAGCTGAAGCTGCACCCGAACAGACAGAATTTGATGTAATCCTTGCAAATCCCGGTGCAGAAAAGATCAAGGTTATCAAAGTAGTAAGGGAGCTTACAGGTCTTGGACTAAAAGAAGCAAAAGATCTCGTAGATGGAGCTCCGAAACCGGTAAAGGAAAAGGTCAGCAAGGAAGAAGCCGAACAAATAAAAGCAAAGCTTGTAGAAGTGGGCGCAACCGTAGAAATAAAGTAAAAGTTATAAAAGAATATATTATGACAAAAAAGAGGATGAATTTTTCATCCTCTTTTTTGCTTAGGAAAATACCTGCCGGCTTGTACTTCTAAAATTAACAAAAGTTAACAAATTAAGACAAAAATAAATTAAAACAAAATAAAAATATGTTATAATATATAAAAAATGACATTCCAAAATAATAATAAAAGTATTGCAAAAAAGGAGGCAAAAAATGCAAACGCAAATTGAAAAGAAATCCCTTCTGGATACTTTAATAGAGGTAACCCCCATTTTTCTGAACCTATTTCCCTTTGATTGCAATATATCGATAACGGATACCGAATGTTTTCTGGCAAATTATTCTAAAGGAGAATTCAGGCTCGACCAGCAAAAAGGCAAAAAGATTCCCGAAAATAGCCGTTTATGGAAGGTTATCGAAACAGGAGAAATTCAAAAATATATTTTACCCAAGGAAGTCTACGGTGTGCCTTTTAAATCAATTTCTGTACCTGTAAAGGATGAAACGGGCAAAGTTATAGGCTGCATAGCCCTTGGGATGAGCCTTAAAAACCAGGAAAGGCTGGAACAGGCAATTAAAACTTTATCCGGCACCAGCGAGGAAGTTGTTGCATCGGCAGAAGAGCTGGCTGCTTCTGCCCGGGAGCTTTCCAAGTGCATGGAAATTGTAGATTCAATGAAAAAAGAGATGGAAGAACAGATAAACAAAACCGAAGAGATTTTAAATTTTATAAAAAACATTGCCATGAATTCGAACATACTGGGAATAAATGCTGCCATTGAAGCTGCCCGGGCGGGAAAAGAGGGATTGGGTTTTAACATTATAGCGGATGAGATAAGAAAAATGTCAAGAAGCAGTGCGGATTCAGTAAAAAATATAGAAAAAATTACCGAAGAGATAAAACAAAAAATGTCCAAAATAAGTAATGAGATTCAAAAAACCTTTGAACTTGCAAAAAATCAGGCCTTTACTTCTGAAGAAATTACAGCCGCCATAGAAGAATTGAACAAATTGATAACAGACCTGGAAAGCATATCTAAAATTGTATAAATTTAAATTTATAATTTCTTTGTATCAACAATTTAAATACGATTTAAAGGCTGTTTACCCTGCTTCATATTGGATGCTCTTCAATTTATCCCTCAATATCAATAATTATTTTTAAATTGATAAGGCAAAGAAGGGGTATAAAATGGGAAAAGGTACAATTGTTTATTTTTCCCTTGACGGAAACACCGAATTTGTTGCGGGATTAATTCATAAGATTACGGGATTTGATTTAATAAAAATTATACCTGTAAAGGAGTTCAAATATAAGGGATTTTTAAAGTTTTTTTTAGGTGGAAAAATGTCCGTGTTTGGAGAAACGCCAGAAATACAGGATTTTGAGAAGGACATAAAAAGTTACGATACAATTATAATCGGAACTCCGGTTTGGGCCTGCAGGCCGAATCCTTATGTAAATACATTTGTATCAAAATATGATTTAAAAGGGAAAAAAGTGGCTATATTTGCATGTTGTGCCGGCTACCCGAACAAGACATTTGATATTTTAAAAGAAAAGATAAAGGGGGATGTCCTTTCTACCATTTCTTTCAGAAATGCTTTGAAGAATAAAAATTCAGGGATTGAAGAAAAAATTAGAGAATGGATAAAACAAATGGCTTAGATAAGAGGCGATAAAAAATCTTGACATAAACCGCATCGTACTATAAAATATATATTGCATTTTGGTTTTCGACGCGGGGTGGAGCAGTCCGGTAGCTCGTCGGGCTCATAACCCGAAGGTCGCTGGTTCAAATCCGGCCCCCGCAACCAAAAGAATACATGGCGGCGTAGCTCAGTTGGCTAGAGCATGCGGTTCATACCCGCAGTGTCCGGGGTTCAAATCCCTGCGCCGCTACCAAATGTGGCCCTGTGGTCAAGTGGTCAAGACACCGCTCTTTCAAGGCGGTAACAGGGGTTCGACTCCCCTCAGGGTCACCATTTTTATTTTATGCAAATTACTGGCGAAAGCTAATTAAATATGTTTAAAAAAAGTATAACCCTTTGGGTAAATAAAAGTCGCATTTTGCGACTTTTATTTTTTTATAATGCATAATGTCAATAAAATTTACTTATTTACGGGTAAATTGTGACAATTTTTATTAACCCATAAATTTATAATTATACCTACCACAATATGGGGGTGGGTATATATGATAAACAAAAAGGTCTTTCCTCCGAAAGAAATGGAATTGAAAAAAAGTAATATTTCTTTACGGGAATTAATGTTAATTTTAATTGGTTTTATAATGGGACATGCTTCCTTGTTTAATATTTATCCCTTTGGATTGCCTTTTATATCTTCGATTATCCTAAAGGATAAAAACAAAGCGTATTTGATTCTGCCCGTTTTTATTGGAACTTTTACGGGGGTTAAAAATGTAAATTTTTTATGGAAATACGGCTTAGCCTATATAATTTTCACCCTATTAATTTTAACTTTTAAAAAAGAGATAAATATAAAAAAATGGCTTCTACCTTTTTTGTGCTCCGCTTCCATTATTATGGGAGGACTTTTGTCTTTCCTCTGGGTGGCTCCATCTTATTATGATATAATCCTGTTGATACTGGAAACACTTTTATCGTACATAAGTGTTATCATTTTGAGCGAAGGGCTAACCTTTTTTTACACCCTGGAAAGAGGAAATGTGGAAAAACTGATTGCCCTTACCATAATTTCTGGATCGATTTTAAAACTCATAGGGAATACCGTATTTTTTGGGGTTTCCATTAAAAACTTAATAATTTCGGCAATAATTGTTTTTTCAGCATTTGCGCGGGGGACAGGCGAAGTCTTTGGATATGGGGTTATACTGAGCTTGCTGGCCTACCCTTCTTCTTTATTGCCCTGGGCATTAACTTTTTACAGTATTGCCGGCTGTTTTGCTTCTTTTTTAAAGAAGTACGGTAAAATTGGGGTACTTGCTGGTTTCTTAATAGGATATGGCATTTATCACTATTACATTGGGCTAAGAAGTGTAAATTTCTTAAATTATCAGTCCTTAATACTCATTCTTATCGCCACTTTTTTAATTCCGGAAGCCGTAATAAAAAAACTGGAAAATACTTTGTCACTAAACGAAGAAAGTTCGGGTGATATCAATATATTAAAAGATATGATTAATACCCAAATGATAGAGCTGGCGAATACCCTGGAGGAAATGGGCAAAATATATAAATATCCTATCAGGGATGGGAATTTAAATCCCTTAGAGGATTCCATTTTAAAAATAAAAAACAGGATATGCAGGGATTGTGCTCTTTTTAAAGCTTGCTGGGATAGAGATTATAAATCAACCATAGCCGATATATTTAAGCTTTATACCGCCAAAGAAGTTTTTCTTGACGGGGACTTACCCAGACTTTTTAAAGTTCGCTGCGGAAAACTGGAAGAAATTTATAGATTTATTAAAATGGATAAAGAAAAAAACGAGCTAAAAAAAGTCCTTGATGCGATGGTAAGGGAAATCTCGGATATTTCCTTTGAAAAGGTTAAACATTTTGCATCCTGTCTCAAAATGTTGGCAAAAAAAGGTATCGATGAGAATAGATATGCTGAAGATTTGAAGGAGGAGCTGTCAAAAGAAGGTATTAATGTGGAAAATATAATAATAGCTGATGAGGGGAAAGGATACAGTTACTATATAATTAAACGGCCCTGCATGGGGAATAGAACCTGTGAGGTAAAAATAATGCCTTTTTTTGAAAACGCATTTATCAAGGGGGCAGATATGTTAAAAGTGGATTGCCCTTTAAGGAGCGGAAAAGAAAAATGCAGAATAAAAATAGTGCCCAGAAGCTTTCTTTCCGTGGCAGTGGGTTATGTAAATATTCCCAAGGAGGGCGCTTCTTTTTCGGGTGATAGTGCTACCTTTTTCGAGACTGTAGGAGGACAATATTATATGGCTTTAAGTGATGGTATGGGCGTGGGGGAAAAGGCCAGGAACCACAGCGAAAAAACCCTTTTAATTTTTGAAAACCTTATTGAATCCGGCTACGGCCTGGAAGATGCCATCAGGATTTTAAACAGTGCAATGCAGGTGTACGGCTCAGGGGGAGATAGCTTTAGTACCCTGGACATTACTTTTATAGATTTATCTTCGGGTATGGCGGAATTTGTTAAAGCCGGAGCGGTGAGCAGCTTCATCAAGAGGAAGGATAAAGTAGAATCGCTAAGGGGCAGTGCCCTTCCTATAGGTGTTATGGATGGGATAAACCCGGTAAGGATTAGGAAAAAACTTATGCCTCAGGATATGGTTATTATGGTAACCGATGGAGTTATGGATTCTATTAAGAGCGAGGGGGACAAGGAAGAAAAATTCATAAAAATAATCGAGAGCATTAAAACCACCAATCCCCAGGAATTTGCCGAAAAAATATTAAAAAAGGTTTTAGAAGGTTCTGAAGAAAAGAGGGACGATATGGCAATTTTAGTAGGGCTTGTATGGGAGAGAAAAAATTGATAATATTTTTTTGAAAATATGATTTTGAGGGGGAAAATAGGTATTAAAGAGAAATTTTTAGAAACCATAAAAAAATACGATATGATTCGAACAAAAGATAAAATAATTATAGGCCTTTCGGGGGGGCCGGACTCCGTATGCCTTTTAGACCTCTTTTGTTCAATACGGGAAGAATTCCAATTGGAAGTTTTTGCTGCCCATCTAAACCATTGTTTTCGCGGCAGGGAGTCTGATGAGGATGAGGAATTTGCAAAAGCTTTGTGCGAAAAATACAATGTAAAATTTTTTTCTAAAAGGGTAAACGTGCCGGAAATTATAGAAAAAACCGGCTTATCTCCCGAGGATGCGGCAAGAAGGGTCAGGTATGATTTTTTATTTGAAATCAAGGAAAAATTAAATGCGGATAAAATAGCAGTAGGACACAATATGAATGACCATGAAGAGACAGTTCTAATGAATATTTTCAGAGGAACCGGAACGGAAGGGTTAATAGGAATTGAACCCAAAAGAGGGTGCCTGATTAGGCCTCTTATAGAAATTGAAAGAACAAATATTGAAGATTATTTAAAAAAGCACAACATCCCCTATCGCATAGACAGCACAAACCTGAAAACCGAATACTACAGAAATAAAATTCGGTTAGAATTAATTCCTTATATTAAACAGAAATTTTGCCCTCACTTTAGCGATGCTGTAAAGAGGCTGTCGGATATAGTGGCTCTGGATGTATCCTTCATAGAAAGTATAATAGAAAATATCTACCCTTCCCTGGTGACAGAAGGGGAAAATTTTATTAAGCTGCATATTAAACCTTTCGAAAAACAACCTACGGGCGCAAGGTACAGGATATTGAGAAAAGTGATAGGAAACATCCTGGGCGAACTGAAAGATATAGAATTCAATCATATTAAATCATTGGATGAATTTATAATTGAGCAATCTCCGGGGAAAATGGTCGAGCTGCCTCGGGGGATCTGCGGTGAAAAGGGCTACGAGGAATTTTATTTTTATATAAAGGGCCAAATAAAGGATTTTTCTTATGTACTTAATATTCCGGGAGAAATTTATATTACTGAGATAGGAAAAAAGATTTCTGCAGAACTATTGGATAGGACGACAAATTTTAAGCTCAAAGCAACACCCTTGAAGGTATTTGTCGATTATGGTAAAATAAGAGGAAATTTAATCGTTAGAAATCGCCGTCCGGGGGATAGATTTTTTCCTTTTGGCTTTAAATTCTCAAAAAAGCTTCAAGATTTTTTTGTGGATCAAAAGATACCCTCCTTTGAAAGGAATCTGGTACCAATAGTTGAAAATGAAGGGAAAATAGTATGGGTGGGAGGGTTTAGGCTGGATGACCGGTTTAAAATTGACGATAATACGACCCAAATTTTAATCTTAGAAATTAAATAATATTTTTATTTTTTTAGGGGGAGTGGATGTGATAGAAGATATTAAAGAAATATTAATATCGGAGGAAGAGATAAAAGCCAAATTAAAAGAACTGGGTGAAAAAATCACCAGGGATTACAGGGATTCAGACAATATTTTACTGGTAGGAGTTTTAAAAGGAGCTATCATATTTATTGCTGACCTTATAAGGCACATAGACTTACCTTTGGAAGTCGATTTTATGGCGGTTTCCAGCTATGGAGCTTCTACCGAATCGTCGGGTGTTGTGAGGATTTTGAAGGATTTAGAACAGAACATTCAGGGTAAGAATATTTTAATAGTTGAGGATATTATAGATTCTGGACTTACGCTGAGTTATCTTTACAACCTGTTGAAATCCAGAAACCCCGCGGATATAAAAATCTGTACGCTTCTGGATAAACCCTCAAGAAGGAAAGTGAATATAAAGGTAGATTATTTGGGTTTTGAAATACCGGATTATTTTGTGGTAGGTTACGGATTGGATTATAATGAAAAATACCGCAATCTTCCTTTCATTGGGGTTTTAAAACCCGAAGCTATAAATGCCAGATGAAAACGCAATTGTTAATCACTTTCCTTTATGATAAAATATGAATGGATTGCCCAGGAAGGGAGGAACTTTTTTGAATAATTTTTTCAGGAATATCAGCTTTTACCTGCTGATATTTATTTTGATATTATCTCTGGTGCAGTGGTACTCCAGCAAAGATTTAACCGAAGTTCGAATAGGCTATACGGATCTGATACGATTAATAGATCAGAACCAGGTGCAAGAAATAAAAATGATGGACAGCAGCATTGAGGGAGTTTTGAAGGACGGAAGGAAGTTTTCCAGTTTTGTTCCCGATAAAACCATTTTTCTTGCCCGGGTACAACCAAAGATAGATAAGGGAGAACTAATATTAAATGCCCAGCCGATCCCTGCCGCACCGTGGTGGTCACAGATACTTCCATCGGTTTTAATGGGTCTGTTGTTCATAGGTGCATGGTTTTTTATAATGCAGCAAGGGCAGGGTGGAGGAAGCCGGGTGATGAGTTTTGGAAGGAGCAGGGCAAGGCTGATTAACGATGACAAGAAGCGCGTGACCTTTAAGGATGTAGCAGGAGTGGACGAAGCAAAGGAAGAGCTTCAGGAGGTAGTGGAATTTTTAAAACACCCCAAAAAGTTCATAGAAATAGGTGCAAGAATACCCAAAGGGGTGTTACTGGTAGGGCCGCCGGGAACCGGGAAGACCTTACTTGCCCGGGCGGTGGCAGGGGAAGCGGGTGTCCCCTTTTTCAGCATTAGCGGTTCGGACTTTGTGGAAATGTTCGTCGGTGTTGGAGCCGCAAGGGTCAGAGACCTTTTTGAACAGGCAAAGAAAAATGCGCCCTGCATTGTATTTATAGATGAGATTGACGCGGTTGGCCGGCAGAGGGGAGCAGGCCTCGGCGGCGGGCATGATGAAAGGGAGCAGACCTTAAACCAGCTATTGGTGGAAATGGATGGATTCACCATAAATGAGGGAATTATAATAATTGCCGCTACCAACAGGCCGGATATTCTGGACCCAGCCCTTTTAAGGCCCGGAAGGTTTGACAGGCAGATTGTGGTGGATATACCTGATATCAAGGGCAGGGAAGAGATTTTAAAAGTACACGCCAGGAATAAACCCTTAGAAGAAAATGTGGATTTGAGCATACTGGCCAGGAGAACACCCGGTTTCACCGGTGCGGATCTGGAAAATTTGCTGAATGAAGCCGCGCTCCTTGCCGTAAGGAGAAACAAAAAGAAAATAGGCATGCAGGAATTGGAAGAGGCCATCACAAAGGTAATTGCAGGACCTGAAAAAAAGGCGAGAATAATGACCGACAAAGAAAGAAAGTTAGTGGCATATCATGAAGCCGGTCATGCGGTGGTAGCCCATCTTTTGCCCACCGTTGATCCGGTACACGAGATATCCATTATTCCTCGGGGAAGGGCAGGGGGCTACACACTGATTTTACCCAAAGAAGATAGATTCTTTATGGGCAAAACGGAGCTTTTAGAACAGGTCACCCATCTTCTGGGAGGAAGGGCATCGGAAGAACTGGTGTTGAATGAAATTAGCACCGGGGCTCAGAACGACATTGAAAGGGCTACGGAAATAGCAAGAAGGATGGTAATGGAATACGGCATGAGTGAAAACCTGGGCCCAATGACCCTTGGAAATAAGCATGAAGAGGTCTTTTTGGGAAGGGACCTGGCAAGGGGAAGGAACTACAGTGAGGAAGTAGCCGCGGAGATCGACCGGGAAGTGAGGAATATAATTGAGCGCTGTTATGATAGAGCCAGGAACCTTCTCACGGACAATATAAATAAACTTCATAAAGTTGCAGAAGCTCTTTTAGAGAGGGAAAAACTCTCGGAAGAAGAATTTTTAGAAATATTTGCCAATGCGTAAAACTGCCTGTAGGGCAGTTTTTTTATTTTCCAAGGTTAATGAGATGAATAAAATCCGCCTTAATTATGGATATTAAATAAAGCAGCATCATTAAAAAATTTAAAAGAGGGAGAAAAAGGAGAGAGGAGTTTTGTTTAACTTCAACCTGCAGGTATACGTTTTCATAATTTTTGCCATGGTTTCCGGTGCTTTAATGGCTGTTCAGGGAGGGATGAACACCGGGCTGGGAAAATTTACGGGGACGGCGGGTTCTACATTTTTGGTTCACCTGAGCGCGGCCTTTATAATGTTGATGGTGTTGCTGTTAAGGATAGATAAGGCCAATTTTAAAAACTTAGGCAGACTTCCCTGGTACTACTTTTTAGGAGGGGTGCTCGGGGTCCTAATTACTTATCTCGTAATTATAAGTATGCGTAAATTGGGTGCCGGTGCGGCTACCACATCTATAATAGTGGGGCAGGTATTAACCGCCTGTCTTATAGATCACTTTGGACTTTTCAGTCTGGAAAAAACCCCCTTTACGTGGCTTAAACTGCTTGGTCTTTTTTTGCTGGCTGCAGGGGCAAAATTACTTCTTAACAAATAATAATATAGCATAATTCAGAATTAAAAAACATTAAAGTATACAATAAAATAGAAATATGATATAATATTTATAACGTACAATACAATAAATGTGTTAAAATACTAATTAATAAACTTTGTAAAGGGGGAAAACGGGTGGGAAAATTTGTTTTTAACTTTAAAGAAGGTAGTGCGGCAATGAAAAACCTACTGGGGGGGAAGGGCGCGAATTTAGCCGAAATGATGCGTATAGGGCTCCCGGTACCCCCCGGGTTTACGGTTACAACGGAAGCCTGTAGCAGGTATTTTAAAGAAGGGGAAAAGATACCGGAGGATATAGTTGGAGAAATTTTCGCTCACCTCAGTGAGCTTGAAGAGACTATGGGGAAAAAGCTCGGAAGCAGGGAAAACCCCCTGCTGGTTTCGGTGAGGTCGGGGGCGCCGGTTTCTATGCCGGGAATGATGGATACAATTCTTAATCTGGGATTAAATGATGAATCGGTAGAAGGTCTTTATGAATCAACGGGAAATAGGCGCTTTGCTTTCGATTGTTACAGAAGATTCATTCAAATGTTTTCCAATGTGGTGCTGGGAGTGGAGCACGATAAATTCGAAAGAATTATTGAATCCGTCAAAAGGAAAAGAAAAGCAGAATATGACACGGAATTGGATGACAGGGATTGGGAAGAAGTTATACAACATTATAAAGATCTAATTTTAAAAGAAACCAGAAGTGAGTTTCCCCAGGATCCCAGGAAACAGCTAATGATGGCTGTAGAAGCGGTATTCAGGTCCTGGAACAACCAAAGAGCAATTATTTATAGAAGGATTAACAAAATTCCCGATGATTTAGGAACCGCGGTAAATGTACAGTCTATGGTTTTTGGTAATATGGGGAATGATTCGGGGACGGGAGTGGCTTTTACCAGAAATCCTTCCACCGGTGAGAAACACTTTTACGGAGAGTTTTTGCTGAACGCCCAGGGAGAAGATGTGGTGGCAGGCATCAGGACTCCGAAAAACATTGAGGAACTGAAGGAATTAATGCCTGAAGTTTACGAACAATTGATAAATGTCAGCAATCTTCTTGAGAGACATTACAAGGATATGCAGGATATAGAGTTTACCGTTGAAAAGGGGAAACTGTACTTATTGCAAACGAGAAATGGAAAACGAACCGCTCAGGCAGCCGTGAAAATAGCGGTAGATATGGCAAAAGAAGGGCTTATTACTAAGGAAGAGGCACTGATGAGGGTGTCACCGGAACAGGTGGCTTCGCTTCTGCACAGCCGAATAGATCCATCGGCAAAAGTGGAAATAATAGCAAAGGGGTTACCCGCATCGCCGGGAGCGGCCTGGGGACAGGTGGTTTTTTCGCCTGATGAGGCAGAAAACCTGGGCCATCAGGGAATAAAGGTTATTCTCGTTAGAACGGAGACGACACCCGATGACATTCACGGTATCGTAGCGGCTCAGGGAGTGCTGACCAGCCGCGGCGGAATGACCAGCCATGCAGCGGTAGTAGCAAGGGGTATGGGAAAACCATGCGTTTGCGGATGTGATTCGATAAGTATCGATTATGCAAATGAGGAATTTAAAGCTGGAGGCATTACTGTAAAAAAAGGTGAAGTGATTTCAATTGACGGGTCCACGGGCAATGTAATCCTGGGGAAAGTTAAGATGATTGACCCCGTACTTTCGGAGGAATTTAAGGAGCTTCTTGGATGGGCTGATGAGATAAGAAAGCTTTCCGTAAGAACCAATGCAGATACTCCGAAGGATGCGGAGGTGGCGAGAAATTTTGGCGCAGAAGGAATTGGACTTTGCAGGACCGAGCACATGTTTATGGATCAGAAAAGGCTCCCCTACGTCCAGGAGATGATAATGGCAGAAACGGCTGATGAGAGGGAAAAAGCACTTTTTGTAATACAAAATTTTCAGGAAGAAGATTTTGAGGGTATTTTCAGGGCAATGGAGGGACTTCCCGTTACCATAAGGCTTCTTGATCCTCCCCTGCATGAGTTTTTACCAAAGGAAGAGGAACTGGTAGAAGAAATAAACGAATTAAAGCAAAAAGGTGAAAAAGAACTGCTAAGGAAAAAGCAGGAAGTACTAAAGAGGGTGAGGTCTTTAAAAGAATTTAACCCAATGCTCGGGCTGAGAGGTTGTCGCTTAGGTATAGTTTATCCCGAAATTTACGATATGCAAATAAGGGCGATATTTAATGCAGCATGCCGTTTAACCAAAAAGGGCATCAAAGTATTGCCCGAAGTGGAGATACCCTTAGTCAGCAATGTGAACGAATTGAAAAAATTAACAGAAAGAGTCCATGAGATAGCAAAGAAAATCATGGAAGAAGAGGGCATAAAAGTAGATTATAAGGTAGGGACGATGTTAGAACTTCCGAGGGCCTGCCTTATCGCGGATGAATTAGCCCGGTATGCAGAATTTTTCTCTTTCGGCACGAATGACCTTACCCAAACCACTTATGGGTTGAGCCGGGATGATGCAGAAGCCAAGTTCTTGCCCTATTATATAAGCAATAAAATTTTAAACGAAGATCCTTTTATAGTCTTAGATAGAGATGGAGTAGGAACATTGATGAAGATTGCGGTAGAAAAGGGAAGAAAGGTCAACCGGGAAATTTTAATAGGTATTTGCGGAGAGCATGGCGGTGAACCAAATTCAATAGAATTCTGCCACGAAATAGGCCTTGATTACGTCAGCTGCTCGCCCTTCCGGGTGCCGGTAGCGAGACTTGCGGCAGCTCACGCCGTCCTTAAAGAAAGGATAAAATAAAAGATAAAAAATTGAGTTTATAAATCCCTTCTAATTAGCGAAATTAGAAGGGATTTTTTATGTGCGCGCGGCATGCCCGCGACCTTGATGGTGAAAGTCCATTACGGGGGTTGATAGCACCAACCGTTAGCTGAAGGCAAGGGTGTCCATTGCGAGGTGGAATCTGAAGGAAGCCGGAGGCAA
>NZ_LOHZ01000012.1 GCF_001601575.1 Thermovenabulum gondwanense | reverse complement strand
CAAAACTTAGTAGTTCTTTGTATGCCAACTTTTTCCATATAGGTTGGTAAGGGGTATTATTGTCTTTTTTCATCTGAATATTTTTTATTTCCATTTTTCGGGTATTGACATATTACCGTGAGTCTTTAATTTTATTTTTTTTATTTACACAAAGGGCCTTTCCTTTTTCAAGAATAAGAGCTTCAGTGGTTTTTAATTATACTAAATTCACCGGCATAGTTTGTCATCATTATTTTTCTTACCTCTTCCAATTTGTACGTATGGCCCAAAGCCCACATAAGCTTTGTTACTATGGTTTCGGTAGTCATGTCGTAAGCCGGAATTACACCTGCTTTTAAAGCTTTTACTCCTACTTCGTAAACAGTCAAATCACTGCCATCCAGCAAGCATTGAGTGGTTACGACAACTGCAATTCCTTCTTTCAATGCCTTTTCAATTTCAGGAATAATATTTCTCCTGAAATTAGGCACTCCTCCCAGCCCAAAACCTTCAATAATCAACCCCCTGAATCCTAATTTTAAAACCGCGGGAATAACCTCAGGTAAAAAGCCGGGAGTTAACTTTAAGAGTAAAACCCTTGGGTCTAATTTATCATCGAGTTCTATCTGCCCTTCAGGCACTTTATCAACATTATGTTCAATAATAACTTCTCCATTCTCGACACGGCCAATATATGGATAATTAATACTCTTGAAGGCATCAAAACCCTGGGTTCTTACTTTCGATGAGCGAACACCTTTAATGATTTTACCATCGAAAACTATATATACTCCTGCCAAACCGGATACGGCTACTTTAAAAGCGTCGAGAATATTTCTCTTACCATCCGTCTGTGGATGTTCAATCGGAAGCTGCGAACCCGTAAAAATAACCGGTTTATTCAAATTGCGCAGCATAAAAGATAAAGCTGAAGAGCTGTAAGCCATGGTATCCGTTCCGTGAGTAATGACTATACCATCATATTCTTTCAGACCTTCAAATGCCTCACGGGCAATATTTACCCATTCCTCTGGCTGAACATTCGTGCTGTCAAGGTTCATTATTTCTTTACAATCAATTTCACATAACCCTTCCAGTTCGGGAATAAGTTTTATCATTTGTTCCCCTGTTAACTTCGGAACCAATCCATCTTCTCCGGAGGCTGACGCTATAGTTCCACCTGTAGAAAGCAATAGTATTTTTTTCATTAATTACCACTCTCCATTTTTTTTGCATAATTTATTAGTCCTTCTAAAATAACAGTAATATACATATTTACATCTTCAATTGTAAGCATTGGAATTTTAATAAAATCTATATATTTTTTGGGAACTATCATAGAAACTACAGCACCCGTTCCGGGAATAAGACCTGGGCCGCGCACTTTATCATGAATACCGTTACTCATAAATGTAACTCCACCCGCATCTTCACTTACCAGCTTAACAAGTTGGGCCATAATTTGTACTTTATCCATTGCACTATCCACTTTTTTAAGTTCTTGGGCAAGAGAAATAATTCTGTCTGCCAATTCTATCGTAGCTTTTTGAAGAGATCCGGGAGATACAGGTATGGCAGTTTTACTGAAATGGTAAGGTATATTATTTTGTTCTGCAGCATTTATTAAGTGCTCGGCCAAATTCATATCATCAATATTTTCCTGAGCACGAATATAAATTTTCTCCACTTCAACATCTTTAGCCATCGAAGGTATATAAGCCTTACTTTCAACCACAACGGTAGGTATCCTGTCAAGCCCCACCTCCTTCATTATCCTTCCTTTATCCGCCCACATCGCATTCCCTTCATAATCTTCGTCAGGGCCTATTCCACCATCAGTAAAATTAATTACAAGCATGATTGAAATCGGTATACCCTCCACATCTATGACAGTAGTGGCAGCGGTATCAAGCTTATTAGGAAGTTTTTCCGTCATAACCTTGAATTTTTCCGGAGCCGCCTTAATAAAAGTATCAAGCGCTGCAAGCGCACAGGCTCCTTGAAATGCCGTCGCTGTTTCGCTGACCCCTTGTCCGTACACACGCCCAAAGACCTTCACCGATGCAGCCTGGGAGTAAATAGCATCAAGCCCCCTTGCCCGTTCTATCATTAACTCAGCTTCAAAAGGAGTAATGCCACGGCGTGGAATTGCTTTTCCAATTCCATTTCCGTTAGTTTGGACTGCAATTTCGCCGGTTATAACATCAGCAGTTACTTTTGTAATTATAGTTTCAACGGGTAACGCTTTTTTTAATAAGAAAGCTATTACCGCAAAACCTGCCGAATCATCCTGTACAAATCCGCTGTGGCTGTGAACATGCCCTACACCTACGTGGCCAGAAATACCCAGAATACCCTTAGATTTTTGTGAAAAGCTTATACTATAATTTTTCATATTTTTCTCCATTATAATTTTATAAATTTAATATTCTTTTTTACTTTAAAAATTCGACTTTTAAATATATTTTCCTTCTTAATTTTATTTATTTTCTATTTTTTTATAACACTATTAACAATACTCAACAAAAAATTAAATACAATATCCATCCCCTTATAATATCTCCAGCTGAATGTCTTTGGTTCTTAGCTTGATACGCAAAATATAAAGAGGGTTTATTCAGGTTTATTTTTAGAAGGATAAGAAGAAATTAAAAGGGCGGGATGAATATTCCCGCCCTTAAAATCAATATCAATAAAACTTATTTTCCAACATAGACAAAAATGCTGTAAAACCAAATTTCACTTAATAAACGCATCTTTGATGACTTCACGGACATCAAAGATATCAAGCCCGTAAAGCTCGTCCGCAAGGCTAAACACAACCAGCTGTTTTGACATTTGTTTACCCTCCTTCCTTTTTTATATTTTCTCTTCTTCTAATGCTTTTAAAAAGATTTCCACTATTTCAGGGTCAAACTGCGAACCTGCGTTTTTCTTCAGCTCCGCTACCGCTTCTTCTTTGGTTAAAGCTTTGCGGTAGGGGCGGTCGCTGGTCATTGCGTCATATGCATCAACTACTGCGATTATACGGCATATAAGCGGTATTTCTTCACCTTTGAGGCCTTTTGGATAGCCTTCGCCGTCCCATCGCTCATGGTGGCACAGTATATAGTCGGCAACATCCATAAGTTCCGGTGTGTTTTGGGCTATGCGGCAGCCTATCTCGGGGTGCTTTTTCATTTCCTCCCATTCCGAATCTGTCAGTGAAGAGGGTTTTTTCAAAATTTCCTCCGGTATCCCTATTTTGCCTATGTCGTGAAGGACAGAAAGAAGAAGCAGCTCGTCCATTTCCTTTTGCGAAAGGCCCATTTTGCTCCCCATTATTTTGCAGTAATGTCTTAACCGTTCGGCATGTTCCATTGTTTCCGTGCTTTTTGCAAAAAGGGTAGCTAAAAGTGTATCTATGATGCTTTTTCGATAGCTTTTTCTTTCGTTGTATTTATTTCGGTACATCATTTCTTCAGCTTCTTTTAGGACTTTTTCCGTTTTTTCCTCGGGTGATTCTTTTACAGCATATCCCAAGGCTATGCTGGGCTTTATTTTTTCTTCACTCTGTTTTTCACATTCATCCTTTATTTTTTTTACCAGTTCACAAGCTTCACTGGCTTTTGCTCCCGGCAATATTATCAGGAATTCGTCCCCTCCCCAGCGGGCAATTATATCTTTTTCCCTGCAGCTTTTTTTGATTACTTCAGCCGCCTTTTTGAGGAGTTTGTCTCCCTCATCATGACCAAAAACATCGTTGGTAAGTTTTAAACCGTTTACATCTGCCATAATGACTGCAAAAGGGGTTTCTTTTAAAAGCTCCATTTTTTTAATTTGTTCTTCAATATACCGCCTGTTATAAAGGCCTGTAAGGACGTCGTGAGTGCTTAAATATAAAATTTTATCCTGCCATTCTTTTTCTTTGGTAACATCCCTGAATACCATTACCACCCCAAAGATTTTACCATCTTTATCTTTTATTGGAGCGGCGCTGTCGGCAATAGGAACCTTTTGCCCATCCTTTCTGATAAGTGCTGTGTGATTGGCAAGACCTATTACTTTCCCTGATTCAATTACTTTTTCCACGGGGTTGTCCACTTTTTCTCCTGTTTCTTCGCTTACGAGGCAAAAGACATCGGCAAAAAGCCTTCCTGCCGCTTCCTTTTTGTCCCAGCCCGTTATTTCCTGTGCTGCATCATTTATTGAGGTTATTCGTCCAAGGGAGTCGGTGGTTACAACGCCATCGCCTATGGAATTAAGGGTAATCTTTAAAAGCTCTTTTTCTTCATAAAGCTTTCGCTTTAACTCTTCCCGCTCTGTAACGTCAAATATAATGGAAAAAAGGACTTTTTTGCCGCCGTAATTTATCGGGGCTGAAAAGACGTCAACAAGTTTTATTTCTCCGTTTTTTAGCCTATGGGGAAAAACAAAATACTTTTGCTTTTCTTTTAAAGCCATCAAGCGCATTTTTTCTACTTCATCCTTGGGCAGCATGTTTATGTCCTGTATATGCATTTTTAATAGTTCTTCCTTGGTGTAGCCGTAAAATAAGCAGGCAGCAGGGTTAGCATCCAAAATCTTTCCGGTAAAGGGTTCTATCAATAGCATTACTGCAGTATGCTCATTAAACATGGCATGGTATCTTTGAAGGAGCTCTTCTTTTTCTTTTTCTGCTTTCTTTTGTAATGTTATATCTTTTCTTGAGCAAATAATGTATTTTACAGCGTTATTTTCGATTACCGGAGTCAAACTGGTAAGCCATGTCCTTTCTCCTCCGGGCAGTTTAAGGGTTTCCTCATAGGTTATTGTCTTTTGCGCTTCTGCGCATTTTTTTAAGTCTCCCTCTATTTTTTCCCCCAGCTCGCTTCCTAAAAGCTCTACAGGTGTTTTATCTTTGATATCTTCTAAGGAAAAACCGGTTAATTTTTGATGGGTGATATTGTTCCTGATATACCGGAATTCTCCATTTTTTACTCTAACGAGAAACATGGCATCTTGTGTCCCGTTGAATATTTTTTCAAGTTCGATGTTTAAGTTTTTGATAATTTTTTGCTGCTTTTCTAAGGTTTTTATCCGCTCCATTTCATTTGTAATTTCCTGAATACAGGTTACAAAGTATTCTTTTTTCGGTGAAAAGGCAGTAATTTTATACCACCTTTTTAAAACATTTGAATACCGGGTAAATTCTTCTTTGCCACCGTTTAATGCAATTTGTCCGTAAAATTTTATCCAGTCAAAGGTATCTTCCTTTATGCCCGGCAGCACTTCTGTCACTTTTTTACCGACTATATCTTCCCTTTTTAATCCCGTCATCTCTTCAAAGGCAGGGTTGACATCAAGGAATATATAGTCTTCAGGGATTCCTCCATTGTTTAACACTATTTTATGGTAAGCTATGCCAAACGGGACCTGTTTTAAAATATCAAATATTATTTTTTCTTCCATATTGCACCCCCTCTCTATGGTTTTAAAATTTTTTTGATCCCGAAATTTATTTATCATTTTTTTCTATCAACTATAAATTTAGAATAATAAAAAAAACAGCTTTATGTAGGCTGCCGTAAAAAATTTTTCCAAAAGTGCTACGGCAGCCCGGCTACCATAGTAAATTATTACCTTAGGCCCGTAGCTTTGCGCCCCTGCCTTTCGACAGGTTTGCCCTTTCGCTGTTTGTATAATTTTGTCTTAATATGTAATTTTTTGATAAATTTTGTTGTATTTTGTTAAACCAGTAAAATTATATAATATAATAATTAAGTTTTCAATTTTTTTTTTTTTTTTTTTTTTTTTTTTTTTTTTTTTTTTATTTTCTGAATATTTCGGCAAAAAATTTTTTTTTTTTTTTAAAGAAGGTTTATCCTAAATGAAACGAATAACACGTTTTATTTTTTTTTAAAAAATTTTTTTGGTTTTCAATAGGGGAGAAATATTGGAATAATTTAAGAACAAATTTGGTAAAAAGCGAAAGTTTTTTTTTTTTT
>NZ_LOHZ01000011.1 GCF_001601575.1 Thermovenabulum gondwanense | reverse complement strand
CAGGTCTCCAGCAGTTTCTTAGCATCCCCTCCTCCTTCTAAATACTCCTTTGCCATCGATACTGCTCCTTCTTCGTCCATGTCCACTATGCGGTTAAAAAGTTCCTCTAACATCTTTTATTCCCCCTTTTTGTTTTATTTAATAAAATCTTTAAAAACATTAAAATCTTCTTTTTTATTTTTATATACCACCTCCCCGTAAATTTTCAAAAAGCAATACTTCATTTAATTGTCGAAATCTTTTTGTATACTTAAAGACAAATTAGTATTTGCCGTATTTTTCTACCGCTTCGATAAGAGCAGAAATATTTTCTAAAGGAGTATCCTTGGGAGCAATTCCTACGCTGGGAGCAAGTATAAACCCTCCCCCGGGCTTTACCTCATCCAGTAAGTTTTTCACATAAGCATCTATTTTTTCCGGTGTCCCGCTCACTATTAAACTAACAGGAACACCTCCCATTACACAGGTATGCCCTTCTAAAAGTTTTTTTGCTTTCCTTACATCGGTTTTTTCAAAATATGCTATCCCCCAGCCTTTTGGAAGCTCGAGAATGGTTTCCAAATGAGCATCGTGGCGTCCTTCAAAAAACACAAAGGATTTAATCCCTTCATCTAAGAATCTCAGTATAACTTCCTTTAAATACGGCCAGTAAAATTCCTTATAAAGCTTTGGCGAAAGGTATTCGTTCAGATGAAGGGGGATAAAGGCCAATTTAACCCCAATGGATTTAGATGCTAACCCTGCCTGCATTATGGGTTCGATCAACGCTTTGCACGCCATTTTTACTTTTTCGGGATACCTTTTTAAGTCGAGCATTAGATTCACTTCATCCCTCAGACCATCACCAATCAAATCTAAAGGCGCGTACCCAAGGGTAAAAGGTATGGAAGGAAAGCCGAGTTCTTCTAAATCCCTGGTTACTCCCAGGACAAAGGCGAAAAGTCTTTGGGATTCAATCCCGAGCCTGACCATTGCTGTCATAGCTTTTTGCGGTGTTTCAAGATTTCTGCAAACCCTTGGCAATATTGTTTCCGCAAGGAATGTAACAGGATCTTCAATCAGCTGATCGTATTCTTCAGGCTGCATAAAAGTTCCACCGATGAACTGGGGAGAGCAAACCACATCCAGTTCCCTGCCCGGATACCTGGTGCATTTATCTGCGAGTATATCGTGTACCGTACCGTAAAGAGCAGCGCCGGTAGCCATTACCACATCCGGGTATTCAGCAAAAGCAAAGGATAGCGGGGGTATGCCTACTCCCGTAAAACCGGCAGCAAAGGACCAGTCACAGGGAAAATCCTTATGGAATTTAACTATGGCTTCGCGGGTTTTTTCATAGTCAAAACAATATTCATACTGGGTAATTCCCGCATAGGCAGCTATAACATCGCCGCCCACACCGGAATAGGGGACTCTGTCTGGCTCCTCAAGGTTGATCGCAGCTTCAATCCTCGCAAGTCGCTCCTTCGCAAGTTCTTCTGCCGTCTTGAAAGCCATTCTAACACCCCCATTTCAAAATTTTTAATCCTTAAGGAAATTTTTTCCCACCTCCCCTTTGCAACTCTTCATTTTTAACCGTCAATTTTCCCTTTCATCCTAATCAACTTCCTTAATAATTGGCTCTTCCCTAATAAATAATATTGCTGCTAACCCTGCTATTGTCAGGATAATTTGAACATTAATGGCCAAAAGGAAACTGTTTAAATTGTACCCTCCGCCCCTGTTTATCAAATACCCCCAAAGCTGGGTCATCAATCCTCCTCCGACTACCGATGTAAACAGGCCGTTAAGGCCGCCGGCCGAGGCAATGTACTTTTGCCCCGCCAGAATTCTCGACAATGCGGTGTTACAATTTATTACACAGGAAGTGGTAAAGCTAAATCCTCCATAAATTATGTACAGCATAAATACCGGAATATTTTTTAATGTTAATACCAGCAGGACGAGAAAGAATATGGTTAACGAATGAGCAAGGATGTTTATAATTTTAGGGCCATATTTTGTAGCTAAATACCCCGCCGCAAAGGCACCTAAAAGGGTGCAGAAAGTTCCCGTAAGCAATATATTGGCCGCTGTTACCGTATCAATTTTCAGAACCTGTTTTAAAAATACCCCGCCCCAGCTTAAAAATAAAACTGAGTAAGTAGACATGTTTATTATTGAAAACAAAATAAACAGCCAAAACTGATTATTTCTAACAAGAAGATTTATTCCGTTTAACGGATTGGAAACCTTTACGGGCTTTCCTTCAATATTGTTAACCTTTTCATAGGGATTGTCTATTATATAATTGAAAACACAAAATGTAATGACTATAGATAAAATTGTTAAAATTACAAAGCTGTTACCCCATCCAAATCTTAAAAGCATTAAAGCCAGTGGCGTTGTAGCGAGCATTGCTCCCGATCTTCCTATTGCTGTGATAGAACTGTTCACATAGGCAAACCTTTCCTTACTCTCCCACAACGCAATTAGCTTTATTACACCGGGCACCGTAGCAGAAAAACCCAATGCCAGTATGGCCCTCCCAAAAAGTAGACCGGTGAAGCTATCTTTAAAAATCACAAATAATAACGAACCTGTAGTTATTAAAGTGTAAGAAAGGGTCAGGGTTTTTTTGGGACCGATATAGTCTACCAGTATTCCCATCGGTAGCGATGCAAAAGCTGCAACGTACATAGATACTGCAGAAAATAAGCCCGCCCGGACGGATGAAAGTTTAAATTTTTCCACCAGATAAGGTATAATAATAGCTCCCGATTCGTTAAAAAACATGGTAAATATAAAAGCCAGGCTTACTATAAGGTATACATTCCTTTTAATTTCCGTATACCTTGCGCCTACTCCTTCCGCCTTTTCTGTTTTTATCATTTTTACCGTCCTTTCTCTAATCCTTACTTAAATTTTCCTGCGTGGTTTCATTTTCTAATTGTTCTATATATTAATACTGTTTGGAAAAACTTTTTATGACTATATATGTATATACACTTTAGAATATTTTTAAGCATTATGAACTGATTCTCCGTGAACATCGTGAACGGCTTCCATTAAAGCTTCGCTGAAGGTGGGATGGGAATGCACCACCCGGGAAAACTCTTTTACCTTTACTCCGCAGGCCATCGCAAGGGC
>NZ_LOHZ01000010.1 GCF_001601575.1 Thermovenabulum gondwanense | reverse complement strand
GAAAACCCCGATGATATATGTGCGATAATAATTGAAACCATCCAGGGTGAGGGAGGGGACAACCATTTCAGGCCGGAGTTTTTCAGGGCACTTAGGGAGATATGCGATGAGAATGAGATAATGCTAATATTCGATGAAGTGCAATGCGGTATGGGAATAACCGGCAAAATGTGGGCATTTCAGCATTACGGAGTGGAGCCGGATATATTTGCTTTTGGCAAAAAGGCACAGGTATGCGGCATATTGTCCACAAAGAGGGTGGATGAGGTAGAGAGGAACTGTTTTGTAGAAAGCAGCCGTATAAACTCCACCTGGGGCGGGAACATAGTGGATATGGTGCGCTCTACCAGGATTCTTGAGATAATAAAAGAGGACGATGTACTCGGCCATGTAAACGAGGTATCCAAGATACTGCATAAATATTTACATGCTTTAGAAGACGAATTTCCCGAGCTGGTGGGGAACGTAAGGTATAAAGGGTTAATGGCGGCCTTTGATTTTCCCGATCAGGAACTTAGGGGTAAATTTTTGAAATATTGCTTTGAAGAGCGGATGCTGGTATTGGCGACGGGTGTAAAGGGAGTAAGGTTCAGGCCGATTCTCACGGTAAC
>NZ_LOHZ01000009.1 GCF_001601575.1 Thermovenabulum gondwanense | reverse complement strand
ACGTGTTACTCACCCGTCCGCCGCTAAGGTGTCTTCCGGCTTTC
This sequence comes from Thermovenabulum gondwanense, assembly GCF_001601575.1. NCBI lineage: Bacteria > Bacillati > Bacillota > Clostridia > Thermosediminibacterales > Thermosediminibacteraceae > Thermovenabulum > Thermovenabulum gondwanense. The sequence continues at coordinate 2,862 of NZ_LOHZ01000009.1, read as the reverse complement.
ACCTTCCAACACCTCCGCTCGACTTGCATGTGTTAGGCACGCCGCCAGCGTTCGTCCTGAGCCAGGATCAAACTCTCAAGTTAAATCCTTTAAGCTCTTCTTCTCTTACACACCTTTTCTTTGAAACTCTCAGGCGTGACACTGTTCAGTTTCCAAGGTCCATGGCGCTTTCCAACGCCACAGTTTTATATTGTATCAGCTGCTTCGTCTTTTGTCAAGTCCGTTTGCCTTTTCTTTTTGCCCGTCTTATCCTTCGTATCTTGCGCCTCACCGGCGCGCTTTTGTAATATATCATAAATAGAGCCGTGTTTTCAATCATCAAAAACCGCCTTATTCGACAATTATTTCTTATAATCTTTCATTAAGGTTATTATGCTTACTTTTTTAAATGTTTGCTCTTACAAGCAAAAATAAATATACTATTTTCGTGTTTATTTTATCGATTTAATCTTTCCACGTAAATTAGTATTTCCTCTAAAAATTATTATTATTCCTCTTTATTCCATCCCGCCTTACCATAGTTTTAATACTGTACTGTCCGGGGTAAAAAAACTATCCACCTCTTAAAAGGTGGATAGCCTAAATAAGCTATGCTTTTGGTCTCATGGTCGGGAATAATATTACATCCCTGATAGAGTAGGAATCGGTTAAGAGCATAACGAGTCTGTCTATGCCAATCCCGAGTCCTCCCGTTGGAGGCATTCCGTATTCCAGAGCGTTTACAAAATCCTCATCAAACATATGGGCTTCTTCGTCTCCTGCTTCCCTTTCTTTAAGCTGCTGCAAGAATCTCTCCCTCTGGTCTATTGGATCATTTAATTCCGAAAAAGCATTCGCCATTTCCCTTCGAGTTATAAATAGCTCAAAGCGGTATGTAAAATCGGGGTTGTCCTCTTTTCTTTTAGCAAGAGGCGATATCTCTATGGGATAATCAAGAATAAAAGTGGGTTGTACCAGATGCCCTTCTACTTTTTCCTCAAAAATAATGTTAAGGATTTTCCCTTTTGTATCCTTTTCCCCTATTTCCACATTTAAATCCTTGGCTATTTTTCGAGCTTCTTCATCGGTTTTAACCTCATCAAAATCAATTCCCGTATATTTTTTAACCGCTTCTACCATCGTCATTTTTGTCCAGGGGGGTGTAAGGTCGATTTCCTCGCCCTGGTATACAATTTTCGTTGTCCCCAGTACCTTTTGTGCCACATGAGAAATTAGATTCTCCGTAAGTTCCATCATATCCTTATAATCCGCATAAGCCTGGTAAAGTTCGATCATGGTAAATTCGGGATTGTGTTTTATCGAAATGCCTTCATTTCTAAAGTCCTTGCCTATCTCATAAACCTTTTCAAAGCCTCCGACTATAAGTCTTTTTAAGTAAAGCTCCGTGGCTATCCTCAAATATAAATCAATATCCAAAGCATTATGGTGGGTTATAAATGGCCTTGCAGCCGCACCCCCGGCTATTGGGGTTAATATAGGTGTTTCCACTTCCATAAATCCTAAATTATCCAAGTAATCCCTTATGGCCTTTATTATCTTGCTTCTTATGATAAAGGTCTTTCTTACATCCGGATTTACTATTAAATCCAGGTATCTCTGTCTATACCTTAAATCCACATCTTTTAGCCCATGCCATTTTTCCGGAAGAGGCCGGAGGGATTTAGAAAGGAGAACTAATTTTTCCGCATTTAGCGAAATTTCTCCTTTATGAGTTCTAAATATCGTTCCTTCTACTCCTATTATATCCCCTATGTCTAACTTTTTAAAAAGCTCAAAGGTAAAATCTCCTACCCTGTCTTTTTTAATATAAACCTGCAAGCGGCCTTTTTCATCCTGAATATCAAAAAAGGCCGCTTTTCCGTGTTCCCTTACCGCCATTATTCTTCCTGCTATTTTAGCCTGCTGGCCTTCTAATTTTTCAAATTCATCCTTTATTTCCTGACAATTATGAGTCCTTTCATATTTTTGACCGTAGGGATTTATTCCCATAGATCTTAATTCTTCCAATTTATCAATTCTTGCCTTGATAAGTTCGTTTATCTCGCTTTCAAAGTGTTCCATCCTTTACCCTCCATCTATTTAATTTTATTTTTTTATCTCCTCTATTTTATATTTGATTTTTCCTATGGGTACCTGGACTTCCACCACATCTCCCTTTTTTGCGCCCATTAAAGCCTTACCTACGGGAGACTCATTGGATATTTTATATTCTATAGGATTTGCTTCTGCCGAACTTACGAGGGTATATTCAATGGTTTCATTTGTTTCAAGGTCTTTTATCAGCACTTTAGAGCCCAGTGTGACAACCTCCGTTGAAATATCAGCATCATCTATAACCTTGGCATTGCGGAGTTTTTCTTCAATCATAGCTATTTTCCCTTCTACAAAGGCCTGCTCATTTTTGGCTTCATCGTATTCTGAATTTTCACTAATATCTCCAAAGGCAATTGCCTGTTTGATCCTGTCTGCAACTTCTTTTCTCCTTACGGATTTTAAATACTCCAATTCTTCTTCCAATTTTTTTAACCCTTCCTGAGTCAAAACAACTTCTTTTTTATTCGCCATCTTTTTTCTCCCCTCTTACCAATAAAATTCTTCTTTTATTATGAATTTATTATTCATGAATAAGCGCTATTATTCTTAATTCTTGAAAGCAATAATTAAGTTTTTTGGAATTTATACTTTTGTAATTATAATTCAGAGGAAATCCGATGTCAAGAATTTTCATTAATTTTGATCGCGTCAAGTATTTTTAGGTTTTTTAAAAACTCACCATCTTCCCATTAGATGAAGGTAAAAAATTTTTTATATGAATTGTTGTAACATAAAATATTTCCATATATTACCATATAATGGTTGTAA
>NZ_LOHZ01000008.1 GCF_001601575.1 Thermovenabulum gondwanense | reverse complement strand
TTTTTGAATCGCCCCCATAATTGAAGTGGATGGTATTTTTTACCATTACTTCTAATAAATGAGGGTGATTCTTTTATGCTTATTAAATGTTCTTCTCATGTTGAGTTTAAACAGTTTTTACAAAAGCAGGTTCCACTGCTGTGGACTGTTGATTCAAAAAGGCTTTTGTCTTTCTCCAGGTCTTTGACTAAGGTCTGGTTTTTGAATCTGGATCCTGCTATTTATTTGTTGTCTCAGCGTTTTTCTTCTATTGGTAGACCTGTTAAATATGATCCTGTGTGTATTTTAAGGTCTTTGGTATTGATGTTGGATCTTGGATACCATAGTGTTACTGAATGGGTTTGTGCTATTCGCTCGGATGATATTTTGGCTGTTTTGTCCGGCTTTGAGCCTCATAATACGCCCGGTGTGGGGACGTTTTATGATTTTTTTGATAGGCTCTGGCTTGAGGATAGAAGGACCAGGATTGAAAGAAGGTTTATGTTAAGGTCTCCTGTTAAAAAGCCGAAAAAGAAACTCAAAGCCGGTGAAAAGCAGCCTGTTAAACATCCCGGGGTTGTAGGTAAGTTGTGTAAAAGGTTTATGGATGGTAGAATACCTTTCCCCCTGCGGGCTGAAAGGTTAATTCAGGAAATCTTTGCCCGCTGTTTTGTGGATGTTTCTGTCCATATGGGCCTGATCCCGGATCCTTTAAACCTTGTGCTGTCAGGTGATGGTTCTTCTTTAAGGACGGGATCCAGCCCATATGGTGTTAAAGTTTGTGATTGTAGGAAAAAGGGTATTTTTAATTGTGATTGTAAGCGTCGTTTTTCGGATCCTGAGGCTTCCTGGGGCTGGGATAGTTACCGTAATGAATATTACTATGGTTATTCTCCTTATGTTTTAACGGCAGTATCAAGTGTTGGTGAGCTTCCGATGTATATTAGGCTCGTTCAGGCTTGCCGCCATGATTCTGTAACTGGTGTTATTTCTTTGGCTGAGTTTAAGGAGCTTTATCGATATTTGAAGGTAAATAAGTTTATTGCCGATTCTGCTCATGATGCTTATCCTTTTTATGAGCTTTGTGAGTTTTGGGGTATTGAGCCTTTTATCGATTTAAATTCTAAGGGTAAGGGCAATTTTAAGAATTTGCCTTCGGTCAGTGTGAATGAGTATGGTGTCCCTATTTGCCCCAAAGGATATTCTATGTGTTTTTGTGGCTTTAATAAAAGCCGCAGTCGCTTGAAGTGGCGCTGCCCTTTGAAAGCCGGCAGCAAACGTTTGAGAAAAAATATTTCTTGTGATTGCCCTTGTTCTGATTCCCCTTATGGGCGGACGGTTTATACTAAACCTCAGGATGATTTAAGAATTTTTACTAAAACCCCCAGAAATTCCAAGGCTTGGCGCAAGATTTATGCTATGCGGTCTTCTTCGGAACGCTCGTTTAAACGGATTAAGAATGATTATGAGATTGAGCGCTCTCGGGTTAGAAGCCGCAAGAATTGGTATTTGTTTATTCATTTTGCTGCTATGAATTGTCATCTTGATGCCTGGGTTGCTAAGGCTGAAAAAGAACACTTTGATATTTTGAATGAGATCTTGCGGAAAGATTTAGCAGCTTAGAATTCAGAATCCCATAAGTTAAATATGTTCCATAATTTGCCTTTTAAAATTGATTTTTTAAAGGGTTATTTTGTTATTGTCTTTTTTGGGGTTTTATTTTAGTAAGTATTGCTGTTTACTTGTTATTTTTTTCTTTTCTTCCTTCTTTGGGTAAAAGGTTGGGTTTTATTGGTTTTTTTGTTGGGTTTGTTAGTTTTTTACAGGGAATTTTTAACTGTTTC
>NZ_LOHZ01000007.1 GCF_001601575.1 Thermovenabulum gondwanense | reverse complement strand
TTTATGTGCGCGCGGCATGCCCGCGACCTTGATGGTGAAAGTCCATTACGGGGGTTGATAGCACCAACCGTTAGCTGAAGGCAAGGGTGTCCATTGCGAGGTGGAATCTGAAGGAAGCCGGAGGCAAAATCCCGGTCCGACGAACAGGAACTGCATATAAGGCATATGTAAGCCGGACGAGTTTGCATAACAAAACGAAGTCCAAAGCTATCCGAGGCTTACGGTGTAAATGCAGCGGATATATGGGAGGAAGGGGCGCGAGCTTACCCGCGGAGGTCTGATAGGGACGCTGTGGAGAAACAAAATCAAAACGGCAACCCATACAGCGATGTATGGCTGAACTATCAGAAGTCAGCAGAGGCCATAGTATATAGGTGGTCATGAACACCTATAGAAGGGCTGAACATCAGAAAGTTCCGGAGCCTTAAGAGATTCGAGAGGGATGCAAAGAAAGCAGACAACCCCATGGAAATGGGGGCTGACCGCAGGAAGTAAGGGTGGAACCCTGAGGTAATGCGGGAGCGCTGAGCATTCCTCCGGCATCAAAGAGAGGAAGGGACGTTATGCAGGAAGTCCAGGAGAGGCTGCTTGAGGAAATACTTGACAGTGAAAACATGAACCTTGCATACAAGAGAGTAAAGGCTAATAAAGGGAGCCATGGAGTAGATGGAATGAAGGTAGATGAACTTCTACCTTATCTAATAAAACATGGCAAAGAAATCAAGCAGTCAATACTTGAGGGGAAATACACACCCCAACCCGTGAGGAGAGTAGAAATACCCAAACCAGATGGGGGAGTTAGACTACTTGGGATACCGACGGTGCTTGACAGGATGATACAACAAGCGATAGCGCAGGTGCTCAACCGAATATTTGACCCGAGCTTTTCAAAAAGCAGCTACGGATTCAGGCCTGGTAAAGGAGCACATCAAGCCATAATGGCGGCAAGAGAACACATAAAGCAAGGCAACAACTGGGTAGTGGACATAGACTTAGAAAAATTCTTCGACAGAGTAAACCATGACAAGCTGATGTCATTAGTAGCGAGGAAAGTAAGGGACAAGAGGGTGCTCAAGCTCATAAGGAAATACTTAGAATCCGGGATAATGCTAAACGGAGTAAAAGTGAGGAATGAAGAGGGGACACCGCAGGGAGGGCCATTAAGTCCGCTCTTAGCCAACATAATGCTTGACGAATTAGACAAAGAGCTTGAGAGAAGGGGGCACAAATTCTGCAGGTATGCAGACGACTGCAACATATACGTAAAGAGCAAGAAAGCGGGACAAAGGGTAATGGAGAGCGTAACCCGGTATATAGAGCAGGAGCTAAAGCTTAAAGTAAACAAGAACAAAAGTGCCGTAGATAGACCCAGTAAGAGGAAGTTTTTAGGATTCTCCTTCTACATAAAAGGAGGGGAAGTCAGGAACTTCATACATAAGAAGCCCATAGAAAGATTCAAGGATAAAGTTAGGGCAATCACATCAAGGAGCAACGGGAGAAGCATGGAATGGAGGAAGGAGAAACTAAACCAGCTGATAACAGGATGGGTAAATTACTTTAAAATAGCGGATATGAAGAACACAGCAAGGGAACTGGATGGATGGATAAGAAGGAGACTAAGGATGTGCTACTGGAAGCAATGGAAGAAGATAAAGACGAAACATGACAATTTAGTCAGATTAGGGATAAACGATGTGAAAGCATGGGAGTATGCCAATACAAGAAAAGGCTATTGGAGGATATCCAACAGCCAGATATTAGCAACTTCCATAACTAACGAATACCTTGAAA
>NZ_LOHZ01000006.1 GCF_001601575.1 Thermovenabulum gondwanense | reverse complement strand
TGTCAAGATTCTATGAAAATGTCACCCCAAGAGGGGTAGTTTTATTCAGAGAAAATGTCACCTTTTCTTATGGCCCTAACCAAGTATATTTACCCATCTTGATGTGTCAAGGGTAAAATGAACGCTTCGCGCCCTTGACACATCTTCGCTGAGTAAATTAGAATTAATTAAGGCCATAAGAAAACCTATCTCCAAGCCAGCCTTGAGCTATACAAAGCCTCCAGAATTTCTCTATCTGAATCATCGTAGAATGATGGAAGCATGCATTGATTATTAAGGCGCCAAGGATGGTTTTCACTCGGTTTTTTTGGTTGACGAACTGATTTGGCCTTAACCTTTTTTGTTTCCTTTTTAGGTAACTCATCGAGTTTCTTAACATCATAAAGTGAGCCATTATATTCTACCCGTAAACCTATTTTAGGGCTCTGTAAGACTGTAATAGCAGCTCTAGGAGGAGGAATAACGGGTCTTTTTTTATCATCAGCTACAATTTTATAAAAAGATCCATCAAAAGAAAAAGCAGTGCCACTATCAACCTTTCTTGATATTTTACGGCAGAGAATATTATCAACATCAAGTTTTTCATCAAGCATCCTAAATGCGCTTTCAGGCACCTGGGGCGGCACTGCAAAGCGCTTATTAAATTCATCAATAAACTTTTCAAGGAACAAATTAGCCTCTTCAATAGTTTTAATACCTGCAATATCAAGTTCCACAGGAAGCCTGCTTTGAAGAGTTCCCCATAATCTTTCAATTCTTCCCTTTGCCTGAGGAGATTGGGCATAAATTAGATTTATTCCAAGTTCCTTCATAGCCCTTCCAAACTGAGTATCTTTAACCCTAATACCATTAAGTTCATCTTCTGTGGAAAGCTTATCAACTTTTGGTGAACGAAAGATAGAATGCCTATCGGCATAAACTGCTAGAGGAACTCCATGTTTGAATACTATTTGCCTTATCACCTCAAAATAGCCATCCAAACACTCATTATCAGTAAAAAACAAAGCTAAAATTTTACCTGTAGCATCATCAATTGCTCCATGAAGAGTGAGAAGCTTGCTATCAAAAAACCAAGCATGAGGGCTGGCATCAATGAGCACCAACATACCTTCTTGAGGCTTTCTTTTTCTACGTTTATGAATCGTCTTTTTTCTGTGTTTCTTAGGGCTTTCAATGCCTTGTGAAGAAAGAATCCTATAAACCGAAGCTTTGCTCAAATTTATATTCTCTTTTTCCTCCAACAGCTCTTGAAAATGAGAAAAATTAGCATAAGAGTATTTTGTAACTTTAAGTTCCTTGATCTTTAGCTTTTCTTCCTCAGAGATAGCATGCTTAGGCTTACGACCTCTATTTTTATGGATTACGAACGCATCACCGTATTTCAAAACCCCCTTTTTAATGCGTAAAACCTGGCGTTCGCTCAAGGCCAAGATTTCAGCAGCTTCCCTGACTAACATTTTCCCGTCAATAAGACAACGAGCTACGTAAAGCTTATTTCTTTCTTCTGGATTCATTGATAATATCATCCTTTCATTTTACCACAGTGAGTGACATTTTCACTGAGAAATTTTAAGATGACATTATCACAGAATAACTACA
>NZ_LOHZ01000005.1 GCF_001601575.1 Thermovenabulum gondwanense | reverse complement strand
TTTTTATTCGATGATCTCGGTTACTACGCCGGCACCTACCGTCCTGCCACCCTCACGAATAGCAAACCTTAATCCCTCTTCTATAGCTATCGGTGATATCAGCTCTATCTCCATCACTATGTTGTCTCCCGGCATTACCATCTCTACGCCTTCCGGCAGCTTTATTACTCCCGTTACGTCCGTCGTCCTGAAGTAAAACTGGGGTCTATATCCGGTAAAGAACGGAGTGTGCCTTCCTCCTTCTTCCTTCTTTAATACGTATACCTGCCCCTTAAATTTGGTGTGCGGATGTATGGAGCCGGGCTTCGCTATTACCATGCCCCTCTCTACTTCATCCCTGTTTACTCCCCTTAATAAGGCTCCTATGTTGTCCCCGGCTACCGCCTGGTCCAGTATCTTCCTGAACATCTCTACCCCGGTTACTACCGTCTTCTTCTTCTCGGGCCTTAATCCTACTATCTCTACTTCGTCTCCTACCTTCAATGTCCCTCTCTCTACCCTGCCGGTTACTACCGTCCCGCGGCCGGTTATCGTAAATACGTCTTCTACAGGCATCAAGAAGGGTTTATCCGCATCCCTCTGCGGCGTCGGTATATATTCGTCTACCGCATCCATCAGCTTCCATATGGCTCCGCACCACTGGCAGTCCCTGCTGCCGCATCCGCATTCCAGTGCCTTTAACGCTGAACCGGGTATAACCGGTATGTCGTCTCCAGGAAATTCATAGGAGGATAACAGTTCCCTTACTTCCATCTCTACAAGTTCTAATAATTCGGGATCGTCTACCATGTCTACTTTGTTTAAAAATACTACTATATAAGGTACGCCTACCTGTCTCGCCAACAATATGTGTTCCCTGGTCTGGGGCATCGGACCGTCCGCCGCCGATACTACCAAGATGGCACCGTCCATCTGCGCCGCTCCGGTTATCATGTTCTTTACGTAGTCCGCATGTCCCGGACAGTCTACGTGGGCATAGTGCCTGTTGGGTGTCTCATATTCTACGTGCGCCGTGGCTATGGTTATCCCTCTTTCCCTCTCTTCCGGCGCTTTGTCAATCTGATCGTAAGCTACAAACTGGGATAATCCCGCATTTGACAATACCTTCGTTATCGCCGCCGTCAG
>NZ_LOHZ01000004.1 GCF_001601575.1 Thermovenabulum gondwanense | reverse complement strand
GGGCATATGCCTCCGGTCCAGGCAAGTTCGCATTCGCCGCAGGCTCTGCAGGCTTCGGTAAAGTGCCCTATTCTTTCTACTTCGCCGATAAAGAGGGTGTCGTTGGCGGGGTATACGGGTTTTTCCTGTAATACTCCCGCTACGGTCTGGACTCCGTCTCCGCAGGCTAAGGAAAGTACCGCTTCTGCTTCTTCTACGGCTTCTTTGTTTTTTTTGAGGGTGGATTTTACCTGGAGTTTGTTGCAGGAGGGGTCGAGGACTATATATCCGGTTATTTTTTTGCCTTCTTTTTCTAAGTCTTCTTTCATTTTTATGAGTTCTTTTTCTCCTCCGGTCATGCAGGAGGTGGCGCAGAGGCTGCAGCCCGTGAGGTATATTTTTTGTATCCCCTGAAGGTTATTAAGGATTTCTTCCATGGGTTTTTGTTTTGTTATTATCACAGGTTTTCCCCCTTTTTTTTAGTTTATTGCTTTTTGTTGTTTTAAGGCTTTTATTGTGTGTTTTACGAGGACGGTGGAGGTGACGGAGCCTACTCCGCCGGGCACGGGGGTTATCATGCCGGCTTTATGCTGTACTTGTTCAAAGTCTACGTCGCCGCAGAGTTTGCCGTTTTGGTCTACGTTTATGCCGACGTCTATTACTACCGCCCCTTCCCCTACCATATCGGCTTTTACTATTTTTGCCTTACCTGCGGCTGCTACGAGTATTTCTGCCTTCTTTGTTTCTTCAAAGAGGTTTTTTGTCTTTGTGTGGCAGATTGTTACAGTGGCGTTTTGTTTTAGCATCATCATGGCAAGGGGCCTTCCTACTACCATGCTCCTCCCCAGGATTAATGCTTTTTTGCCGGTCAGGTCTATTTGATAGTGATTGAGTATTTCTATGACGGCCTGGGGGGTGCAGGGAGGAAAGCCCGTTTCTTCTCCCGCGGTTATTTTTGCTACGTTTATGGGCGAAAAGCAGTCTACGTCTTTTTGGGGGTCTATGTGGTATTTTATCTGGTCTTCAGATAGGTGGGAGGGCAGCGGCCTCATTATGAGTATGCCGT
>NZ_LOHZ01000003.1 GCF_001601575.1 Thermovenabulum gondwanense | reverse complement strand
GGTTCCCTGCAAAGTCTTTTCCTTCCATGAGGGTGCTGGCTATCTGGAGGATGTTTACGGAGTCGAGTTCGAATACGGGTTTTGTGGTTTTGTGGTCTCCAAAGTAGGGATGGTCTCCGGTGAGGGCCAGTATGTTTTTTATGCCCAGGGCTCCTGCGGATAGTAGTTCGCCCTGGACTGCAATCCTGTTTCTATCTCTTCCGGTTATCTGCATTACGGGCTCCAGGCCTTCTTCTAATAGTATTATGCAGGCCCCCAGTGAGGACATCCTTACTACGGCGCTTTGAAAGTCGGTAATGTTTACGGCATCTACCCTGCCTTTTATTGCTCTGGCGCATTCTTTGAATTTTGTGGTGTCTATGCCTTTGGGCGGGGCAAGTTCGCAGGTTACGGCAAATTGGCCGGCGTGGAGTTTTTGTTTTAAGGTCATTTTTTTCCCCTCCTCTGTGTTTTATTTTTGCGGTGTTATTTTTCTTGGATGGTAGGCTTTGCTGTGGTCTTTGGGGGGTTTTATTTGAAGAAGTTTATCCGTCTGGCCTAATTTCTGGAGTTTTTGGTATATGAGTATCCAGGCGCAGTCGTTTTCTGGACTTAGTTCGCATTTTCCGTTTTTTGCACCGCCGCAGGGGCCGTTTAGAAGCCCTTTTGCGCATTTTGTTACAGGGCATATGCCTCCGGTCCAGGCAAGTTCGCATTCGCCGCAGGCTCTGCAGGCTTCGGTAAAGTGCCCTATTCTTTCTACTTCGCCGATAAAGAGGGTGTCGTTGGCGGGGTATACGGGTTTTTCCT
>NZ_LOHZ01000002.1 GCF_001601575.1 Thermovenabulum gondwanense | reverse complement strand
AGGGGGAATAAAAGATGTTAGAGGAACTTTTTAACCGCATAGTGGACATGGACGAAGAAGGAGCAGTATCGATGGCAAAGGAGTATTTAGAAGGAGGAGGGGATGCTAAGAAACTGCTGGAGACCTGCAGGGATGCCATGGGGGTAATCGGACAGAAATTCGAAAAAGGAGAATACTTCCTGTCAGAACTGATACTCGGCGGAGAAATTTTCAAGAACATAATGGAATTCACACTGCCGAAGATCAAGGGTGGAGACGAGAAGAAACTCGGAAGGATAGTGCTGGGCACCGTAAAGGAAGACGTCCACAACATAGGTAAGGACATATTCAAGGTATTTGCAGAGGCATCGGGTTTTGAAGTAATAGACATAGGCATAGACACACCGGAAGAAAAGTTTGTGGAAGCGGTAAAGGAACACAAGCCCGACATAGTAGGAATGTCCTGTCTTATCACGGCAGGAGTAGCCTCCATGAAGAGGACGGTAGACGCCCTTAAAGAAGCCGGACTCAGGGAAGGTATAAAGATAATAGTAGGAGGCGGCAGGGTAGACGAAGGAGTAAAGCAGTATGCGGGGGCGGATGCGTGGGCTGACGATGCGGCAAAGGGAGTAAGGCTGTGCAAAGAATTAATGGGGATAGAGGGGTGATGGAGGATGGCAAAGACACCGGAGGAACTGGCAAAAGAGCGTTAT
>NZ_LOHZ01000001.1 GCF_001601575.1 Thermovenabulum gondwanense | reverse complement strand
TGCAACTCGCCTGCATGAAGGCGGAATCGCTAGTAATCGCGGATCAGCATGCCGCGGTGAATACGTTCCCGGGCCTTGTACACACCGCCCGTCACACCATGGGAGTTGGCAACACCCGAAGCCGGGCAGAGAGCCTGTCGAAGGTGGGGCCAGCGACTGGGGTGAAGTCGTAACAAGGTAGCCGTATCGGAAGGTGCGGCTGGATCACCTCCTTTCTAAGGAGAAGCTGAGGGCGTGACACTGTTTAGTTTTGAGGGTCCAAGGGAAAGGGGATGTAGCTCAGTTGGGAGAGCACCTGCCTTGCACGCAGGGGGTCAGGAGTTCGAATCTCCTCATCTCCACCAACCCTAAAAAATTGATGGGCTTATAGCTCAGATGGTGAGAGCGCACGCCTGATAAGCGTGAGGTCGGTGGTTCGAGTCCACCTAAGCCCACCATAAAACAGCACCTTGAAAACTGCACAGAGGTAATGGGAGAAGCTCATACGAAGTGAAGGCGAGAGGGTCAAGCTACTAAGGGCACACGGTGGATGCCTTGGCGCAAGGGGGCGAAGAAGGGCGCGGC